>JAITUX010000128.1 GCA_031286085.1 Candidatus Adiutrix sp.
AGCGCTTCCGGCTACCGTGAAATGAAAGAATCCACGTTAAAGACATATGCCGCCATACCTGAAGGGGCGCTGGTTTTGTGGGGTGAGAGGCACCTTAATTTCTTGCGTGACAATCTTCCCGTTCAATATGGACAGCGTTCCGGTTGGCCGCAAGTTTGATTAAAAGAGGTATGCCCCCGGCATATTGAAAAACTCCGCCGTAGGGTGATAACCAGAAGATAAAAAACTATTAAACTAATTGGTATTGGTTATCTGCCTCATCCTGGGATCAATCCGCCCCTTGTTGGCGTGAACCATGTCGGTGAGTATGTTGATGCTGCTCTTCAAGTCCTTGGTCTCCGCGTGGAGATCCGAGGCGGCGGCGGCGGAATGTTCGGAGGCGGCCGAATTGTCGTTGGTTATCTTGCCTATCTCGGCCATCACCCGCTTGATCTGGTCAATGTCCTCGGCCTGTTTTTTGGAGGTATCGGCCACATTGGTGACTTTGCGGCCGATCTGGCGCAGTTCATCACCCAAGGCGTTGAAGCTCTCTTCCGTCTTCTTCAGCAAGGTCTCGCCGAACGTTATGCCGTTTATGGTCTTGGTGATAAGGTCGTTGGTGCTCTTGGCCGCCTCGGCCGAACGGACGGCCAGGTTCCGCACCTCGTCCGCCACCACGGCGAAACCGGCCCCGGCCTCGCCGGCCCTGGCGGACTCCACCGCCGCGTTCAAGGCCAGCAGATTGGTCTGGAAGGCGATTTCGTCGATGGATTTGATTATCTTGCCTATCTGTTGCCCGGAGGCCGATATTTCGTCCATGGCCTTGCTCAGGCCGCCCACGGCTTCCATGGTCGCCACGAAGTTTTGGCGGGCTTCGCGCATGACCTGGGCGGCCTCGGCCGCAGCCTGGCTGTTGGCCTTGGTGAGGTCGGTCAACTCGGAGACCGCCTCGTCCGTGGTGGTGAAGCTGGTCGCGCTCTCCGAGGCCCCGGAGGCCAGGCTCATGGTCGCCTTGGCCAAGGCGTCCACGCTGATGTCCACGCTGTCGGCGCCATGCGTAAGGCGGTCTATGGCGGTCTTGATTTGCCGGGTGATGTTGCGGACGGCAAGCCCGCCCCCGATGACGGATACCAGGACGACCAGGGCCAGACCGATGAACAGGACCCACATGGTCTTGGTGACGGCCTTTTTTATGACCCCGGTAACCTCAAGGCTGTCGCTGACTATGGGCCTTGATAGCCCTTCGACGACCTTGGCTATATCGCCGGCTATACGCGCACCTTCCGCGGCCGGCGGAAGGTCTTTCATGAACGCCTTATGCTTTTCCTTGTCAACCAAAACATGGCCGCCCAAGTCCTGGCTCGCGCGCTTTAGAATCTGGGCGAAGGCGGCGGCATCCGCCACCATGGGCGCGACATCGTTTTCGAGGATATTGGTGTTATGGCGGACGGTGAAAAGAAGGCTCGATATTATGGCGCTCAAGGCCAGAAAAATCAGAACCAACATAAGGTAGCCAAGCATAATCTTCGTGCCGAGTTTAAACTTGCCCATAGCCGCCTCTTTCTTAGGTGTTCATCATAAAAGCCGCAGAAAAATATTAGACACCATCTCACTTTCAAAGAAGGTGTTCGGCAACTTGGCCTAAAACGGGGGCTGGCCGGAAAATCGCCGACCGATTTTGAACCTCCGCCCTTAAGACGATTGTGACTTTACATTTATATTATAATTTATCAAAAAAAATTTTTCAAGACCGTTTGTCGAGCTGGTCTTTTAGCCGCCGGTGTCTTTAATCTCCCAGTCGCTGAATTTGCCTATAACCGTCCGGGGCGGCTCGGCGCCGAAGGTTAGGCTGGCCGGCCGCTCCGGCGGGCTGAGGCGCCGGCGGAATTCGGCCGCCAATTCCCGCCTTACCGCCTCCGTCGAAGCCCCCGGCTTCAGCACCACGAAGGCCTTTAGCCGGTCGCCCTCGGCCTCGGTCATAGGCCGGACCAGGCAGAATTCCACCTGGGAATGCTCGCGAATGACCCTGGCCACCCGCTCGGGATAGACATTGATGCCGGCCACTTGAACCGCCTGGTCCAGCCGGCCCAAGGGAAGAAAACGCCGAGGCCTCAGCCAGCGGAGCCGGTCCGGCACATCGAAAAAGGCTTCGCCGCCCTCAGGCCGGCTCCGGGCCAAACGGCCTTGGCCGGCCCGCCTCCAGGGACTCAAAAGGCTGAAAGGCCCGGGCTCCCGCCGCAGGCCAATAGCCCCGGTTTCCGAAGCCCCGTAGATTTCCAGCAAATCCATGAAGCCGAAGTCCCGCGTCTCCTTGAAAAGCCGGTCCGGGCAGGGGGCGCCGGCGCTGAGCAGGGCCACATCACCGGGCGGGCGGTCACCCTGAAGCAAGAGATCCAGAAACAGGGGGAAAGCCGCCAAAAGGTCGCCCCCGCGCCAGGCCGAGGCCGCAACGGTGGGCAGGGGCGGCATATCCAAGGCCGGAATGTCCAGCATTTTCGGCACCAAAAGGCCGACGTTGAAACCGTAGAAATGAATGAGCGGAACCGCCACGGCCACCCTGGCCCGGTCCTTCAGAAACTCGGCCGTCATCAGGCCTTCCTGCCGGAGGAAGCTTTCTCGGAAAGAATGCAGCCGAGGCTGGCCGGTGGAGCCTGAAGTATGAAAGACTATGGCCCGGTCAGCCTGACCGGCCCAAGCCGACCACAGGCGTCCGGCATAGCCGCCCAGGGTTTCGCCTGGAGTCGGAGGCGGCGGAGGGGACTCCAGGCCGAAAAAACAGGTCATCCGCTCATGGAACCGTGGCCGCAGGTCATTGGTCAAGCCCAGTTCCGGCCAGGTCAGGCCGGCCGCCTCCGAAACCTGGGGGAGGGCCGGAGGCAGCCCGGCCGTCCGGCCCAGAATGTCACTCACCCCGGACCGGGCCAGACGGATAAAATCCTCCAGGCTCAATAAGGGTGGTTCGGGGCGGCGGTCAAGCATGTTCGCCCCCGGCCAACCGGAATCTTTCCCCCGGGAAAGCCAGTTCTGGCCCGGAGCCCGCTTTGAGGCGGCGTAAGGCCAGAGCCAGCCGCCAGGCCGAGGCCAAGGGGCCCCGGCCTAGATACGTTTCTTCAGTCTCCATATCCGGGGTCTCGGCTTCCGGGCCGTCGGCCAGGACCAGGCGTAACGCCCCTGGAGTTGAAGCGGTCGCCAAGCCAAGGCGAAAAAAAACCGCTCCCTCCAGCGGGGAGGAAACGACCCGCCCGGCCAAAGCCTCCACCTCGGCCATCACCGGAGAAAGTTCCGCCGCCGCGCCCAGAAAGACCGTTTCCATACCGCCGGCAGTCAATAGAGCCGCGGCCGCTTCCAAGGCCGGGGTCAGGCTGAAATTGGTAACCGTCAGGGCCGGCCCGGCCAGGCCCAGATGGAGACCTAGGAGGGCGGCGGCCATATTGGTCACTGAATGGGCGAAAGCGGTGGGGGAAGCCAAATCCGGCCCGTCACGGAGCAGGGAATCCAGAAACTCGAAGGTCGCCGTGGTTGAGCCGTAGGCCGTGGCCAGGACCAAGGCTTGAGATGAATCATCGCGCCGGGGAGCCAAGGGGGCCAGGGCGGCCAGGGCCAGGCGGGTCAAGCGGGGAATACGCCGGAGATTCGGACCCAAGCCGGGAAGGTTGGCCAAGGCGCCGGCCAGGATTTCGGCCGGAATCGCCTTGGGCGGGGAAGCCGCGGGCGGCCAGGCCCGTTCGAAATCGGCCAAGCCCCCGAGCGGGCAGATGAGCCCCGCTTCCAGAATAACCAGGTCATTCATAACGGACATTTTCGAAAACCAAAACGGAATTGGCCCCGCCGAACCCTAATGAAGTGCTAAGGCCGGCCCGGCCGTGAATCGGGCCCGGCGGAGCCGGGGACAAGCCCAGGGCCGGATCCGGCCTTGAGAAGCCGTAACTGGGGGGCAGGCGGCCTTGTTCCAGGGCCATGACGGTCAGGGCGGCCTCCAGGGCTCCGGCCGCGCCCAGGGTATGGCCAATGGCCCCCTTGGCCGCCCACAGGGGCACTCCCGGCAGTTCGCGGGCCAGGGCCAGGGCCTCGGCCCGGTCGTTATCCGGGGTGGCCGTGCCGTGAACGTTGACGAAGGCCAGGTCACCGGCGGTCAGGCCGGCCTGGGCCAAGGCCGCTCTCAGGGCCCGGCGCAGGCCCAAGGCTTCCGGGTGGGGCGCGGTCAGGTGGTGGGCGTCGGCGGCGGCGGCGTAGGCCCGCAAGATGGCCAGGGGCCTAGCTCCGCGGGCGGCGGCGGCGGCCGGGTCTTCCAGGACCAGGCAGGCCGCGCCCTCGCCCAAGTTGAGGCCGGCCCGATCCCGGTCGAAGGGGCGGCAGGGCTGGTCGTCATAGATCATCAGGCGGCGGAAGCCGAAATAAGGCACCAGGCTCAAGGCGTCGGCTCCGCCGGCCAAGACCAGGCCGCAACGGCCGGAAGCCACCAGGGCGCCGCCCAGGCCCACGGCGTCGGCCCCGGAACAGCAGGCGTTGCCGATGGTCAGGGCCGGGCCGGTCAGGCCGTATTTCGCCGCCAGGGCCGCGGCGGGGTTATAGGCGTAGAAATCGGCCAGACCCTGGCCGGGAACGGGCCGGCCGGCGGCCAGGGCGGCGTAGTCGGCCAGGAAATGGAGGGAATTGCCGGCGGTGGAGCCCAGGACCACCCCTGCTTGACGCTTCCCAGGGAGATCCAGGGCCAGCCCGGCCGAGGCCAAGGCCTGGGCGGCCGCGGCTTCAGCCAGAACCAGGGTGTCCCGGACGCTGTGGCGGAACCCGCC
>JAITUX010000203.1 GCA_031286085.1 Candidatus Adiutrix sp.
ACGCCTTCCAGGAGGCCGATATTTACGGCATCACCATCCCCATCACCAAGTACAACTACCTGGTCAAGGAGGTCGAGCGCCTGCCTATGGCTCTGGCCGAGGCTTTCTACTTGGCCGCCAGCGGCCGGCCCGGGGTCGTACTGGTTGAGGTGCCCACGGATGTGCAGAAGGCGCTTATGAACACGCCGGAAGCCACCGGCGAGGTCCGCCTGGATGGCTATGACCCGGACCCGGCCTTGGATGAAGGCCAGGTGGCCGCCCTGGTGGAGGCCCTTCGCCACAGCCGGCGGCCGGTGGCCTATATCGGCGGAGGCGTCAGCGCGGCCGGGGCCGAAGCCGAACTCCTCCGCCTGGTGACCGATTCCGGCATCCCCGTGGCCTCGACCCTCATGGCCAAGGGCGCCTTCCCGGACGATCACCCCCTGGCCTTGGGCCTGGCGGGCATGCACGGGGCCAAATACGCCAACCTGGCCATTCATGAATCCGACCTCATCCTATGTCTCGGCGCCCGCTTCGACGACCGGGTGGCCGGCAATGTCCGGCGTTTCGCCCCCGGCGCCCGGGTGGCCCATGTGGATATCGACGGGGCGGCAATAGAAAAAAGGGTCCAGACCCACCTGCCCGTGGTCGGCCATTTGAAGCGGGTCCTGGCCCGGCTCCTGGAATTGGTGGTCCCTGTCCGCCGGCCCGAGTGGCTGGACCGGGTGAGCGAACTCAAGGCCCGCCATCCCCTGGTGCTGCCGGCTGATGAAGACGGGGCCATCCGGCCCCAGTCGGTCATCCGGGCGGTCGACCGGGCGGCCGGGGACGGGGCTGTCATAGTAACCGACGTGGGCCAGCACCAGATGTGGGCCGCCCAGTTGATAACCTCCCGCCGGCCCCGCCACTTCCTGTCTTCCGGGGGCCTGGGGACCATGGGCTACGGCCTGCCCGCGGCCCTGGGCGCCCAGGTGGGCCGGCCCGGAGCCCGGGTCGTGCTCATCACCGGCGATGGCGGCTTTCAGATGAACATTCAGGAACTGGCCACCATCAGGGAAAACAACCTGCCGGTCAAGGTGGTCATTGTCAACAACGGCTGCCTGGGCATGGTCCGCCAGTGGCAGGAGTTTTTCTACCGCCGCCGCTACAGCCAGACGGTCTGGAGTTTCATGCCCGACTTCGCGGCCATAGCCGGGGGCTACGGCCTGCCCGGCCGGCGGATAACCGAGCCGGGTGAGGTTGTCCCGGCCATAGAGGAACTCTTGGAATCCCCCGGGCCGGGGCTCCTTGACTGCCGGGTGGTCATGGAGGAAAACGTGCTGCCCATGATTCCGGCCGGGGGCGGCCAGGACGAGTTTTACGAGGCTTGATCTTTATGATTAAGGGGACCTCCCTACTGGTCCGCAACCGCCCCGGCGTCCTGACCCAATAAGAATTTTACGAGGCTTGAACTTTATGATCAAGATGATATCCCTCTTGGTCCGCAACCGCCCCGGTGTCCTGTCCCATGTGGCCGGGCTGGTCTCCCGGCGAGGTTACAACGTGGAATCCATAGCCGCCGGGCCCACGGAAAACGAAAGCCGCACCCGGATTTCCCTGGTGGTTTCCGGCAATGAGGCGGCCCTGTCCCAGGTCACCAAGCAGTTGCGCAAACTCATAGACTGCATCGAAGTGCGCGATCTCAAGTATTCCGAGGCCGTAACCGGCGAGGTGGCCCTGGTGACGGTGGAAGTGGCCCCGGAAAAACGCCTGGAAATAATGGCCCTGGCCAACACCTTCGGGGCCAGGATAGTGGACTTGGACGAGGCCAGCCTCACCCTCCAGGTGGTGGGCTCCATCAACATGGTGGACATGGTCATCAACGGCCTGTCCCACTGCCGTATCAAGTCAATGGCCCGGACCGGCCTGGTGGCCCTGCCCATGGACAGCCGGGAAAACCGGGAACGCATGTTATAGAGCCTTTTGAGGCGAGGTGGGTCATGAGCGTTGGCGACCGCGCGGCCCGGGCGGCCCGCAAGACGAAAGAGACGGATATTGAGGTGGAACTCGCCTTGGACGGCGGGGCGGTGGAGGTTGAAACCGGTCTCGGTTTTTTCAACCACCTTTTGGAAGCCCTGGCCCTCTACGCCGGATGGTCCATGAAAATCAGGGCCGTGGGCGATTTGGCAGTCGATGCCCATCATCTGGTCGAAGATGTGGGGCTGGTGTTGGGCGACGCCCTGGCCGGAGCCTTGGGCGATTATTCCGGCCACGCCCGTTTCGGCTCGGCCCTCACGGTCATGGACGACGCCCTGAGTGAAACGGCCGTGGACGCCGGCCGCCGGCCCTACCTTCATTTCCAGGTGGCTTGGCCCCAGGAGCGCTCCGGCGAGTTTGAACTGGCCTTGGTGGAGGAGTTCTGGCGGGCCTTGGCCGGCCGGGCCGGGCTGACCCTTCATATAATCGGCCGCCACGGACGGAACAGCCATCACTTGGCCGAAGCCGTCTTCAAGGGCGTCGGCCGGGCCCTGGCCCAGGCTCTGGCGCCCCGGGCCGGCGGCGTCTTTTCAGCCAAGGGCAGCCTGGGATGATTCTCCTGCCGGCCATTGATTTGAAAGAGGGCGCCTGTGTCCGGCTTTTCAAGGGCCGCTTCGAGGAGCAGACCGTTTACAGCCGCG
>JAITUX010000261.1 GCA_031286085.1 Candidatus Adiutrix sp.
AGAAAACGCGCCTTCGGGCTTAATAAAAATGGTGGCCCAGAATTTGCCGGGGGGCAAGGAGGCCACGCCAAACGAACTGCGCCTGGCGGTGGCCGAGTTGATTGCCTTCCGCCGGCCGGACGAATCAAGGGGCGGGGGCTATGGCCGGAGCGAAGCCGGCGACCAGGCGGAAAGGTTAATGGCGGAATCGCTTCAGGCCGGCCTTGACTACGGGGCCGATTTCGACCCGCTCAAGGCCAGCCGGGAGGCCGAGTTCGGGCCGGGTTCGGAGGGGGTCATCGGGGCATCCAGGGCCATAACCCGTAATGTGGCCGAGATTCCGCGCGGCATGGTTCATGGCGGGATTGAGGCCGTCAACGAGACATTTCAGACGCTTAACGACCTGGACGGGTGGGTGCGCGGGTATTTGCCGGACTGGCTCAACAGCCTTTCGGATTACGGCCAGGTTCCCCAACTGCCCAATTTTTCAGCCCCGGAAACCGGGGCGGGCAAGTTAGTCAGCGACCTCACCCGGTTCTTGGCCGGCTTTGCCGGGGCCGGGAAAGTGATGGCCCCCCTAAAAGCCGCCGGCCCTGTAGCCAAATTCGGCCAGGCGGCCGTCCAAGGGGGCCTCGCCCAAGCCGTCACCATGGACCCGCACGAGAAGCGGCTTTCCAACCTGATTCAGGAATGGCCGGCCTTGGCCAACCCGGTGACGGAGTTCCTGGCCGCCGAGGAAGGCGACAGCCGCTTGGAGGGGCGGCTGAAAAATACCTTGGAGGGCTTGGGGCTGGGCGCGGCCACGGAAGGCGTGGCCAAGGCTTTAGGGAGCGGCCTTCGGGCCATAAAAAAGGCCCGGGCGGCCAAAGCCGCCGCCTCGGCCGTCAACCGGGAAATTGAGGCTCTGGAAAAGGCCGGCTTCCTGGTTGACCACGAAGTTTATCAGGCGCCGGCGGCCCAGGACGGTAAACGGCTCTACGGCATCAGCCGGCAAGCCCTGGAAGCCGAAGGAACCTTCGGCGACCGCTGGACCAACATCATCACCGACCCAACAAAATGGCCGAAGAAGCCGGCCCTTGGCGGAGGTTTGAAAGGTCGGTTGGCGGCGACTTGGCGAAAAATAGGATTGGCCCTTTTTGAAACGATAAAAGGCCCTCATTCAGTGGATAAAACTGGTGAAATCATACATGTCGGCCGAAGGGGCCTGAAGCATTCTTTAGGGCAGGGGCAAAAGCCAGAAGCGATTCAAGCTATTTCCAGTTTGCCAGAAATAATAAAAAATGCCTTTAAAATAGCCGAATATAATCCTCATTCTATGGTGAAAGAAGTTCAGGATTTACGGCGAAGAGTCATCTATAGGTCGGCGGTGGTTATTGACGATGCCCCCTATTCGATTCAATTGATGACCACCAGAAAACCGGATGGACATCTTGAATTGGATTTCTATGACCTCCGGGCCGGAAAGAAAAAGGGAAGGCCGCAGAGCCCAGATTTGCCGCGGGAGTCAGTTGGGCGCCCATCGTCGCTGGATCATGTGAATCATGCGGACTTCCCTTCGGGAACCAGACCCACAGAAGCTGTTGAAGCGCCACACAGGCCAACTGAAAGCTCGCCAGCCTCTAACAAAGTGAGCCTATCCCAAGAAAAGATATCAGATTTTTTTGGGGATGTAAAGGATGTTATTGATGAGCTACCGACACCAAAACACCTTTAAAGTCAGTAAATACAACCCGCACCCGTCTTCAGCCGCGAAGCCGGATATGAGGCGTAATCTACCGGTCGGCGGTGGTCATTGACGGCCAGCCATTCAGCGTTCAATTGGTGGCTAAAAGAAATCGGGAAGGGCGGCTGGAATTAATTTTTTACGATCTGCGGGCAAATGAAATAAACGGGAAGGTCCGCAGGGATCAGGTTTTGCCGGGAGGTCCGGTTGAGCCCTCCTTAGCCCCGACGCTTTCAGACCTTCCCGAGAAAGGAACCTCCGCCGGAACTCGCGAGATGTCGACTGGACCAACCGGGTATCCGCCGGCCCCTGAAAGTGGAGGGCTTTCCAAAAGCAGGGTAGCGGAGTTCTTTGGCGATGTCAAGGATATCGCGGAATAAGCCTTGGTGGCTAAGAGAAATCGGGAAGGGCGGTTGGAATTAATTTTTTACGATCTGCGGGCAAATGAAATAAACGGGAAGGTCCGCAGGGATCAGGTTTTGCCGGGAGGTCCGGTTGAGCCCTCCACAGCCCCGACGCTTTCAGACTTGACCGGAGAAGGAGCGAATAATCTTATGACCGTCGAGACGCAAGTCAACCGGGTGCAATATGTTGGCAACGGCGTAGCCCGGGAGTTTCCCGTGCCTTTCCCCGTGCCGCGGGCCGAGCATTTACGGCTGTTCCTGTGGGCCAACAACCGCCAGACCGAAATGACCGAAGGCTTCACCGTCTTCGGCGCCGGTTCGGCGGCCGTGACCGCGGCGCTGGACAATGCCCTGCCGATGGGAGTCAAGTTGACCATCCTGCGGCGGATGCCTTTTGTCCAGCCCACGGATTTGATGAACAGCGGCCCCTTCCACCTCGAAGTCATAGAGGGCTCGGACGACAACCTGGCCATGCAGATTCAGCAGTTGGCGGAAGAGGTCGGCCGGGCCATCGTGGCCCCGGAAAGCCTGGAGGCCGGAGAAGTCACCTACGAGAAGCTGGCGGCCCTGCTCCACGACTCGGAGGCGGCCCTGGCCGCGGCGCTGGCGGCGGCGGAGCTGGCCCAGGAGATGGCCGGGCGGGCGGAAGAGGCTTTCGGCCAGGCGACCCGGACCGTTGACCAGTGGAAGGCCCTCTCCACCGCGGCCTATGACGTGCCCCATAAAAAGATGCCCTCGGCCATCTATCACCCCGAAAGCAACATGATTCTCTTCGGCGTGCCCCGGGGCCGGAACGGCCGCGACGGACGGAGAGGGAAGATGGGGCCGCCAGGGCCGATGGGCCCCATCCACCCCGGCCCGGTGGTGGGCCTCATCGACTGCGGCGGGGCCATGCATTTCAGTGAGACCGCCTTTGACTGCGGGCAGGCTGACGCCTGGACTTAGGCGGAATTAGAGGGGGGTGGCGGCTTGGGGCTTCTCGTCTCTGGACCATTGCCGGTGAAGACCGGGGCGCCGCCCCGGACCCCGCCGGGGGACCAGGGCTGAGCCCTGGACCCGGGCCGGCGGACGGTGAGGCGGCGCTTGGGCCAGCAGCCGAAGCCGGAAGGTCGGCGGAATTTGAGGCGCCTCAGGCGCCTTCGGCTCAAACATCCGGCGGCGCAACGAACTTTTTGGCGGAACCGGGACGGAAGAAATAATCAATGCCCCTAGGCGGCGATTGCTTCGCCATCGCCGGCGCATAAAGGGGTCTGGGGCCTGCGGCCCCAGAAAAGAAAGAGAGCAGAACATGACTTTCACCAGGATTCAATTTCGGCGGGATTCGTCCGCGGCTTGGGCGGCAACCAACCCGGTGCTACTGCACGGGGAAATCGGCCTCATTGTCGATAGCCTCGGCACGGATACCGCCCTTTTCAAGATCGGCGACGGGGTCACGCCCTGGAACGGCTTGCCCGTGGCCAGCGGGCCTCCGGGCGCGCCGGGAGAGGACGGCCGCGACGGCGAGAAGGGCGACACCCCGCCGCTCTCGGATTCCGTGACCAGCCCGGATTCCAACGTGGCCGCCTCGTCCCTGGCGGTCAAGACGGCCTATGACCGGGCCGCGGAAGTAGCGGAGAGCCTGGCCGCCCTGCGCGAAGCCGCGGACGCGCTGGACAGCCGGGATATCCTGGCCGCCCTGCGCGAAGACGTTGACGCGCTCACGGCTGACGTGGCGCTAATCCCCCGCCTGGGAGCGGCCTCCGGGCCGGGGCGGATTTTTACGGTTCCCGCGGGCACAGTCAACGACGCCGGAACATTGACGCTGCCGGCCGGGGGAAGCTGGTGGGGCATGTGGACTTGCCGGCACTCCGCAACGGGGGCCCTGTACGAGTTTTATGGCGGCGGCGGTTTCGTTCCCGGCGGGACAACGCTTGGCCCCGCTCAATTGGGCATTTACGGCGGAACCACTATGCGCGGCTTTTATATCCGCGTCCGCTAGGGGCAGAAATGTCAAAACAAACCGATTTCGGCCGAATCATTATCCGCTCCCGGGATAATTCGTTTGTCATAGATAACGGGACTTATCACGTCCCGCACCCGTCCGCCAAGCTGCCGGAGTTTTACGACCTCTGGCGCAGGGTTGAGGCGTATGCCAAGGCCAACCCGCAAATGGCGGACGTCGAAGAACCGCCGCCCCAGCCCCAGCCGGCGCAACGGGAGGCCGCCCTCAAGGCCGCCCTCCAGGCCCGCTTGGACGGCTTCGCCCGGACCAGGGGCTACGACGGCATACTGAGCGCGGCCAGCTACGCCGCCTCCACGGACCCGCGGTTCGCCGCCGAAGGGCAATACGCTATCCAGGCGCGGGACGAGACCTGGCGGGCGGCCTTGGCGGTTTTCGCCCAGGTCGCGGCCGGGGAACGGGAGATGCCGGCCGTGGCTGGATTTATGGCCGAGCTGCCGGAGCTGGCCTGGCCGGGCGGGCCGGACAGCGAGGGATGACATGGCCTTCCAACTCTCCCCGGCCTCCCTCTCCCGCCTCCAGGGCGTCCACCCTGATTTGGTCAAGGTGGTCAGGCGGGCCATCGAAATAACCGAAACCGATATGACCGTCCTCGAAGGGCTCCGCTCCATCGGCACCCAGAGGCGGTATGTGGCCCGGGGCGTGTCCAGGACCATGAACTCCAAGCACCTTATCCAGCCGGACGGCTACGGCCACGCGGTGGACATCTACCCCTTCGTCAACGGGAGAACGGTCAACGACTGGATTGTGCCCTGGCTGACCAAGGCGGAGAGCGCCAAGTGCTGGGCGGACGTCGCCTCCGCCATGAAGGCCGCCGCCGCCGAGCTGGCGGTCAGGATAACCTGGGGCGGAGACTGGACAACGTTCAAGGACGGACCGCATTGGTCACTGGCGTGACGGCCGGCGCCCGAAGCCGGAAGGATGAATTAAGTGGTCCGGGGCCGATGGCCCCGGGAAAGGCTGGTGCATGAATGACCGGGGTTGAAATCAAGGTCGGGCAGCTGGAAGCCCGGGCGGCCGGGCAGGCGGAGGACATCAGGCGGCAGCGGGACAACGTGGCCTCGCTGTTCAGGGAGGACAAGGAAAACAAGGCCAAGCTGGCCGCCCTGGAAAGCGCCGTCTTTCATATCGGCGACGACGTCCGGGAAATCAAGGACGCGCTTCGATCCCTGGAGGGCGGGCAGGCGGCCTTGGCCCGCCGCATGGCCTACGGCACGGGCATATTTGTCGCCGCCATGTTCGCGGCGCAGCACTTCGGGGTGTTCAAATGAAAGCGTTCTGGAAAGGGCTGGTGACGGCCGCCGACGACCGGGCCAGCATGGCCAAGACCAGGGCGTGGCTGGCTTTCATTTGGCTGGTCGTCTCGTGGTTTTACTTCCCGGAGCGGTCCATATCGGAGGCGTCATTGGTTTTCGGCGGCCAGTTGGCCTACATCTACGGCTGCAAACGGCTTGAAGGGATTGGCGGCCGGGAGCGGCGGCCGCCGGCGCCGCCGAGTTGAAAAAAGCCCCGGCCGGGGACCCCGGGGGGCCCCCTGCCGGGAGATGCTCAAGCCCGGCTCGGTTCCCCGGCAAAGAAAATTTCGCCCTCCCGGGCGTGGAAACCGCGGCCCCGCCAATCGCTCCGGGGCAGGAGACGGTCGATGCGCTCCAAGGCGTGGCGCACGGTGAGGCGGGCCATGAGGTAACGGGCCGGCTCGTAGCCGTCGTCAGTCAGGTCCGCGGCCAGTTCCTCCACCAGGAGCTGGAGCCCGCTGGCCGCATCGTAAATTTCGCGGAGTTCAAAATAGAGTTCCCGGAAGGCGACCCGGCGGCCCCCTTCGGCCAAGTATAGGATTTCACGGTCTGGCTCATTCATTCGCAGCTCCATTTCCGGCGGGCGGCCGCCTAATTTCTTTTTTGTAGCTTACAGAATGGAGTCGGATTAGTCAAGCAAAAATACATTTTGTAGTTTCAAGGGCGGAAATATATGCTATACTTGACTGTATATCCGGATAGCCGACCAGGGCTGGAAGGAGCAATATGCCCGAACTCGCCACCCGCCAGGAAATCGCCGAAGCCTTCCGCCTATGGCTGGGCGACTATATCCGGGAGCGCGGGCTCACCCAGCTCAAGGCCGCCCTGAACCTGGACGTGGTGCCCGGCACCATAAACCATATCCTGACCGGCCGGCGCCGGCCCTCCCTGGAACTGATGGAGAAAATGCTCGGCCGGGCCGGCCTCGGCTACCGGGAGACCCTGGCCCGCTACCTCAAGACCCCCGCCGGCCCCGCCCCCCTGGACGACCAGGCCATGGTCGAACAGGGCTTTCTCAAGGTGCCCTTTTCCGACGACCTGCGCCTGGCCGCCGGCGGCGGCGGGGCCGTACCCTTCACCTATGAGGCCGCGGACAGCCCCGTCGTCGTGCACGGCCCCTCCCTGGGCCGCCGCAACGCCCACCAGCTCCAGGCCTTCCGCCTGGGCGGGGATTCCATGGAGCCGCTCCTGGCCAGCGGCGGCATAGTCATAGCCGACCTGAGCCACAATGATTTGAACCATCTCCGCGAAGGCTCCGTCTATGTCCTCTGCTGGGACCTCTACGACGGCGAATGCGCGGCCAAGTACCTGCGCTGGGCTGAAAAGGGGCGCTGGCTCTCCATTGAGTCGGAAAACAAGCGCTACGCCCCGGTGGTCAAGGCGGTGGAGGAGGTGCGGCTTATAGGCAAGATAATCTGGGCCTGGCGGGAACTAAGCTGAAAAATGGCCTTTCGGTCCCGGGCAGGGGCCGAAAGGCCATTGCTCGAGGAGTGAAAAGTGCCGGCTTTAAAAATACCGTTCGCCAAGGTGGTCTGCGACGGGCGCGAACTGCAATATATCCGGGAGGCGCTGGCCAGCGGCTGGCTCACCACGGCCGGCCAGTGCCGGGCCTTTGAGGAGGCCTTCGGCCGGGCCGTGAATGCCGTCCACGCCCTGGCCGTCAACTCCTGCACCGCGGCCCTGCACCTGGCCCTGGAGGCCGCCGGCGTCACGGCCGGCGACGAGGTCATCGTGCCGGCCCTGACCTTCACGGCCACGGCCGAGGTGGTCCGCTACCTGGGGGCGGACCCGGTCATCGCGGACGTGGACGGCGAAACCGGGCTCCTTAAGCCGGAGACGGTCCGGGACCTGGCCCGGGCGCGGCCCCGCATCAAGGCCGTCATCCCCGTCCACTACGGCGGGCAGAGCGTCCGCATGCTGACCGACGAAACCGGCCCCGGCCTCTTGGAAACGGCCCGGGAACTGGGGCTGAAAATAATCGAGGACGCGGCCCACGCCTTTCCGGCCCGCTACCGGGCCGGGGGGCCCGCGGTCGGCAGCCTGGCCGAAACCATCTGCTGCTTCAGCTTCTACGCCAACAAGACCATCACCAGCGGCGAAGGCGGCCTTCTGGCCACCGGCTCGGCCGAGGCGGCCCGCCGGGCCCGGATAATGCGGATGCACGGCATTGACCGGGAAGTCTGGGACCGCTTCACGGCCAAGACGCCATCCTGGCAATACGACGTGGTGGCCCCGGGCTACAAGTATAACCTGTCGGACGTCCTGGCGGCCATCGGCCGGGCCCAACTGGAAAGGGCCGAGGAGTTCCGGCGGGGGAGGGAACGCTGCGCCCGGCGCTATCTGGCAGCCCTGGGAAACATGAAGAACCTGGCCCCGCCCCGCCTTAGGGCCGGCCTGACCTCGGCCGACCACAGTTGGCACCTCTTCCCGGTCGTCTCGCGGCCCGGCGGCCCGGACCGCGACCGGCTCATCGAGGAACTCGCCGCCCGGGGCATCGGCACTTCCGTCCACTACCGGCCCCTCCACCGGATGAAATCCTACGCCGAACGCTACCGCCTGTCGCCCGAGGCTTTCCCGGAAACCGAAAAAATATGGGCCGGAACCTTCTCCCTGCCCATCTACCCCGCGCTGACGGACGAGGAAATCGATTACATCTGCGCCGCCCTGGCCGACCTGGCCGGCTAGGAATGCATGAAGCG
>JAITUX010000268.1 GCA_031286085.1 Candidatus Adiutrix sp.
GGTTTGATAGAGCGCATCCCCGGGGCTGCCTTCACAGGCGGCGACGGCACGTTTGACTTGCGCGGCAATCCGCCCGTCTTTCCTCCTTCCCCCTTGCCGGTCACTTTGCCGACCAGGGCCGAAGTGCTGCCGGTGTTCACGCTCTCGGACGGCCAGGTCGTGCCCCGCGACATGGTCATCGGGGACGCCGTCAACGGCTTCCACCTGAAAATTGGCCTTCTGGTCCAGAAGTCCCAGGCCGGCGGCATCACCCTGGCCGATCTCCTGGGCCGGACCAGCGCGGCCAACCCGAAATTCGATATGACAAACATCATCTCCGACAACAGCGGGAACCATCAATACACCTTGACCGCCAGCGGTGTGAACCGTATTCTAGCCTTGGGGCCACCCTACAATACTTGGCCCATAGCGGGCGGGTCGGCCCTCACCTCCGGCTATGCGCGGGCCTTGTTCCAGGCGGTCAACACTTTGACCAACGTCAACGCCAACGACCTGTTCGATTTGGTGAAAGCCGGCTTCATACTCTTCGACGCCGCCTTCAGCGCCTCCAACACCGCCGGGCTGGTTGACTACTACAACCAGTATCCCGTAAGGTATGAGGCGCCCGGCTTCGTCGAGGGAGCTTCCCGATTCTGCATAGACGACGAAATATATTACATAGGCAGCGCGACCTTGGGAAGGGAAGCCTTCACCTCGGCCAAGACCGCCCGGGCCATCTCCCTGAGCGCCCTGGTCTCCAGCGCCGGGTTCTGGAACTCCAACGCCAACCCCTTCGGCTCCGGCCGCAACTGGGAGACCATCTGGGCCATCAGCGCCCTGGCCTTCGCCGTCAACAACAACCCCACCAGCAAGTTCTGGGCCCGCCTGGAAACCGGCGGCGCGGGCGAATACCGCGAGGGCTACACCAGCCTCTACGTTTACAGCAAGGAAGGCGGCGACAAGCACAACCTCACCGCCTGCGACGAGCAGCTGGGCGAGATTCGCGGCAACGAGGAAAAAATGAACGCCGTGCGCTGGTATAACGACGAGGTGGAAGCCGACGCCCAACAGGGCACCTACTTCAACAACGGCGGCCAGTATTGGGGCACCCTCCGGGCCATACCCACGGGCTACGGCTCCTGGGGCGTGCAGCTCCACGGCCGGGACGTGGGCGACGACCGCGACCTCTGGATCCTGAACGTCGGGGAGATGGACAACGCCGACATCCAGACCGGCCAGAAGAAAGGCTTCACCGGCGTGGGCTTCGGCACCTACGCCAACGGCCGGGGCGTCAATAACCTGAACGGTCTGGACCGCCAGGCCTTCATGGAGATTCAGGACGCCGCCGACGGCCCCTGGGCCGGGGCCCACGTCCGCACCCAGAGCGACGCCCAGGAATCCCTGGACGCCATCCGGGACGCCATAGAGCGCAAGGACAAGGTGAGGGCCACCCTGGGGGCCTATATCAACCGCCTGGAAAACACCATCACCAACCTGGAAATACAGGCCGAGAACCTCCAGGCTTCGGAAAGCCGCATCTCGGACGTGGACATGGCCCTGGAAATGACCAACTTCGTCCGCAACCAGGTCCTGACCCAGGCCGCGGTGAGCATGTTGAGCCAGGCCAACAGCCTGCCTCAGATGGCCCTCTCGCTCCTAAATAGTTAATCAGGCCCTCTCGGCCTCGGCCGATAAACCCAGCCCGGCCAAACCGCCCGCCGGCCAAGGGGGCCCGGGGGCCGCCGGCCCCCGGAAGACGAAATAAAAACCCGCGGCTTGACCGCCCAATATAGGTGAAGACAATGACCAGACTGGAAATAAGCGAACTTAGCAACCTCTCGAATATTCTGGCCATCGGCCTGGCCGCCGTGCCTGAGCGGCCCCTGGCCCTGCCCCTGGAAGTGAGCCAGGCCCTGGATATGGCCCGGGCCCAGGTGACGAGCCTGCCGGAAGTCATAAGCAATCTCAACCTGGCCGCCGAGCGTTTCCGCAGCCTGGCCTCGGCCCTGACCGGCATGATGGATTTGGCCGAACAGGCCGCCGCCGAAACCGTCAGCGATTATGAGCGCCAGCGGCTGGACGCCGAGTTCATCAATCTGGCCAAGGTCGTGGCCGCCGAGGTCGGCCGCCAGAACTACCAGGGGCCCAGCCTGAACCTCCGCAGCCGGGGCGAGGCCCTGAGCGCGGCCAAGATAGTCCGCTACATGGCCCCGGCCATCGAGAACCTGGGCCGGGACCTGGCCGAGCAGAAGGGCCTTATCCAGGACGTCATCGCGGAAACCATAAATTTCCTGGACACCGTGGCCCAGAGCTATCCTGAGGCCGACCCCACTCTGAATATTCTGGCCGAGGCCACCCGGCCTTACCGGCCCTTGGTTTCGCCCGCCTTGCTGCATTGATTGCCTTTCCGTCCGACCCCAAGAAGAGACCGCCGCCCGGTTGGCCAAGCCGGGCGGTTTTTTTGTGGCCCCCGCGCCTTGAAAGTCGTTCTATTTTCAGCTATAATGAAACATAAGCTATTTAAGATTAACTCAAAGTTGACGGCCGCCCAGGCTGGCTTGTCGCCTGTGAGGTTGACCCATGACCCGCCTCCCCCCTGGTTTTTTCGCCGCCTTTGGCCTGGGGCTCCTGGCTTCGTTTTTTTGGGGCTCGGCCCTGCAGGCCCAGTCCGATAAGGAGCTGGCCCTGGCCCATAGCCGCCTGGGCGTCCAGGTTCTTTTGAACCAGGGCATGACCCTATTGCACAGCAGCCCGGCCCGGCGGCTCTTGGAGACCCCGGGGGCGGAAGGCTGGCGGGCCTTCGGCGGGCTGGCCGGCAGCCGCCAGGAAGTCACAGGCTACGGGCGCACCAAGGAGAACGGCTTCTCCCTGCTGGCCGGCCTGGGCCGCCGCGCGGCCATTGAGGAATCGGCCCTGGCCGCTTTCACCTGCGGCATTTTCGGCGAAGGCGGCGCGGGCCGCTTTGAGACCAGCCAGACCTTCAGCGAGGCCGCCCGGGCCGAAGGCCGCAACCGCTATGTCGGCGGCGGTTTTCTAATGGGCGCGGAATTCAATAACCGCGCCTATATGGACGGGGTCTTTCGGGCCGGTCAGGCCGTCACCACGGTGGAGGAGTTGGAGGTGGGTTCCCGCGCCGAAGGTTACCGGCCGGATTTGGACAAC
>JAITUX010000273.1 GCA_031286085.1 Candidatus Adiutrix sp.
GGCGGCCGGCCTCGTCCCCTTGAGCCTCATAAAGGGCCAAGAGGCCGGACCATATCTCCCGAGCCCGTTCCGGGGGCGCCAATTCCGCCAGCTTTTTCAGGACCGCTATTTCGCCCCGGACATCGCCCCGCCGACGGCTCAGGAGGGCCAGTTCCCCCAGGATATCCGCCGCCTCCTCGGGCGGCGCCTTGGGCCAAAGCCCCTTCAGAACCTCGTCGGCCAATTCCAGGCGTCCGTTCCGGCCGCACATCTCCACGAACCGACGCAGGGCGGAAATAGCCGGGAGCCCTTGGGCCCGGGTCGCGTCCACAAGGCGCTTCAGGACGGCCGGCTGCCTGTCCCGCCAATCGAGGCCGACGTAGAGGTCCAGAAGCCGGGCCAGCATCTCGGCCCCGGCCTCGCCCGGCCGGCTGTCCAGCATTTCCTCATAGACCGCGGCGGCCTCGGCCGGCCGGCCGGCCGAGGCCAGACTGGCGGCCAACTCTTCGCCCGCGCCGGGATATTCCGGATCCAGTTCCAGGATTTTCCGATATATCTCCGCCCGGCGCCGGGGATCCCCGATGCGGGCGGCCCAAGCGGCGTAATCCCGGGTCTCGTAATGAACCAGGATTCTGAATTCCGCCGCCGGCCGGCCCTGGTCCAAGGCGTCGAGGCGCAAGGCGACGGCGGGACGGAAGAGCGAGGCGTCCAGAAAATCCGCCGGCGCGGCCGCCTGGCCCCCGGCGACGCGGGCCAGTTCGAAATCAGGGGAAGCCAGCGACAAATCGAAATTCAGCCAGCGGTTGGAAACCAAGGCGCCCACGGCTATTTTTTGCCGGGGCGTGACGACCAAGGCGCCGCCGGGAGGAATAACCACGGGCCGCCGGTCCACGGTCACGGCCAGGCCCTCAATGTTCAGGGGCCGGGCGGCCAGCCGGCCGACGAGGCGGGCCAGGCTGACGGGGGCCAGGGCATACCAAAGGGCGGCGGCCAGGATGAGGAAAAAAAGTCCCGCGGCGGCCAGGGTGAGCCAGCCGGCGCAAGAGCCGCCGATGACCCGGCGGGGCGGCCGGCGCTCCTCCGGCTCCTGGGAGGGTGAATCTATTTCCGTGGTGGCCTCAGGCATCAAAATTTCCCTGGGGCCGTCGGCCCCGGGTCCAGGGCTCAGCCCCGGCTATTCGTCGTCGTCATCGTAGTAGTATTCCTCATCCTCGTCGTAATCCTCTTCCTCGTCGTCGTAATCCTCGGCTTCATCCTCATCCAGGCCGTCGTCGCCGAATTCCTCGTCGATGAACTCGTCGTATTCGGCGCGGGTCATGAGGTCGTTATATTCGCTCATGGAGCCGATTTCCAGGCGGATCAGCCAGCCCTCCTCGTAGGGGTCTTCCAGAATGGCTTCCGGGGCGTCGACGATATCCTCGTTGACCGCCACCACCTCCCCGCTCAGGGGCGACAGGAGCCGCAGGCCGACCCCCCGGCCGGCCGACAGGCGGCCGAAGATCTCATCCTTGGAAAATTCGTCCCCTTCGGCGGGCAGGCGGATCTTGGTCAGTTCGTCGTAATCCTCCAAGGCCTCGTCGGTCAGGCCGATGGTGACCTGATTGTCCTCCTCCAGGCGAATCCAGAGTCTTTCGGCGGAATATCTAAGCGTGTGCAGGTCCACAAACATCCTCCTTGAGACCAAGCCGGTTTTATTTGAAACTCCAAGGCCGGGCCCCGGGCAGGAGGGCCAGACCCAGAACCAGGGTCAGGGCGGCGGCCAGGGTGGTGGGCGGCAGGCCTGAAAACAGGGGTTCCCCTCTAAAGTCGCCCCGGAAGAATTCCATGACCAGCCGGATAGCCCCGGCCCCGGCCAGGTACAGGGCGGCCACCCGGCCGGGCCGCCGGAACCGGGGCGCGCGCAGGGCCGCGACGAGCCCCAGGGCCAGGATGGCCAGAAAAAAGGATTCGACCGCCTGGGTCGGCCATAGGGGTATATCGGCCGGCGCCTGGGAACCGGGCGGGAAAGTAAGGCCGAAACCCTGGCCGGGCTCAAGGGGCCGCCCGTAACAGCAGCCGGCGGACAGGCAGCCCAGGCGGCCAAAGGCCTGGCCCAGGGCCAAAGACGGCGCCAGGACGTCAAAAGCGGGCCAGAAGGCCAGGCCCTCTTTTTTCAAGAAAACCGGCGAGACCAAAAGAGCCCCGGCCAAACCGCCCTGAAACATCAGCCCCCCCCGCCAATAGGCCAAAGCCCAAACCCACTGGCCCTCGAATTCCGGCCAGTGAAAGGCCACGTAGGCCAAGCGGGAGCCGATCAGGCCGGCCAGGACCATCCAGAAGCTGAAATTCCAGACCGCGATGGATTCAAGCCCCCGCCGGGGAGCGGTCAGGCTTAAGAGGAGCAGGCCGGCCAGGACCCCCAGGGCCACGGCCAAACCGTAAAAACTCAAGGCCAGAGGGCCAACCAGTTCAAATCGCCCGGGCCACATGCGGATATCCCATCTCCGTCATTATCAGGGTGCTGATCCGGTCCCTTCGGTAAACCAGGCCGCCAAAATTCCGGCCGCCATCTCCGCTTATCATATTTCGCCGGCCTTGTCCAGAGAGTAATTCAACCGGCCCGGCCGAAATTTAAGCCGGCCGGTTGAATTAAACCGCTTTTTCGGCTAGAATGGCGTAGCCGTTCAGGTGCTTCCGCGAGGTCACGCGAGCGAGGTCGCTTTTATGTTGATGGGTCTGTTCCTTTGGCCTGGCCGTTTGGTGGCCGGCCTTTTTGCCAAAGACCGGAAAAAAGAGTATCGCAGCCGCCGCCAGCGGGTCGAAACCCCGGGGCGTGTGGTGCTGTTGTCCCTGGTCCTGTGGCTGGCCGCGGCCGGGATTCTGCTTTACGCCCTGGACCGGGCCGGCCTGTTGAAAGAGGCCCTGGACGCGGGCGTGGAGATGGCCCAGGGCGAGAGGCCGGCCGAGCCGGCCTCTCAGCCTGAACCCGAAGCCGCCCCGCCCGAGCCTGGCGAGACCATGACCGCCGGCGGCGCCCTGGCCCCGCCGGCCCCGGCCGCGCCCGCCGCCCAGGAGGCCCCGGCCGCCCAGGAGACGGAGATGTGGCTGGTCATCCTCCACTCGATCCCCAAGACCAGCCGGGCCGAAGCCGAGCGCCGCCAGGCCGGCTACAAGGCCAAGGGCCTGGAAGTGGACATTCTGGATACCAACGCCTTCCCCAGGCTGACGGCCAATCACTGGGTCGTCGCCCTGGGGCCCTTTGACAACCGGGCCGAGGCCCTGGCCGCCGCGGATAAGGCCAAGAACTTCAATTCCGGGCTCATGGTCCGCCGAGG
>JAITUX010000019.1 GCA_031286085.1 Candidatus Adiutrix sp.
CCTTGCCCACCGGCCCGGGCCGGGGGGCGGTCACAAGATGGTCATGAGGCCCGTCTCCAGGGCCTCCCGGGCGTAATCACCGGGCAGCGGCCGGCCGGCCGGCAAAAAGGCCGGACCGGGTTCCGACCCGGCCGGGCCGGAGACGCGCAAAATGAGGCCCACATGAAGCAACCGGTTGACGACGGAACCCAAAACCGGCATGGGGGCGCGAAAGTGCCGTGAGATTTGCCGGAAAGAGGTCGGGCGGCCTATTGGCTCGGCCTGGAAATTGGCCGCGACCAGTTCCAGGACCTGGATGGAGAGTTCCATGGTGTTGCGCCAGGTGGGCGGATTGGTCAGCCGGAAAAAATCCTGCCCGATGGTCACGAAGTCGGAAAAACGGCGGGTCAGTTCCCCGCCGCCCAGGACTATGTGCCAACTGATGTAGAGGCCGATAAGCAGGAGAGGCACCAGGGCGAAGCTGCCGTAGATGGCGTTGTAGTCGGACAGGTCGAACATTATCTTAAGGTAGAAGGTCTGGAAAAGTTGGAAGACCAACCCGGTGACCAGGCCGCCGGCCAGGCATTCGAGCCAGCGCACCAGGCCTCGGCTGAAATAGGCGTAGGCCCAGCTCAGAACCAGGCACCACATGAGATAAGGGAAGGCGATGACGATGAAGGAGATAAACCCCGCCGGGTCTATGCCGAAGGGCATGGCCCAACTGCGATGGATAAGGCCGGTGAAAAAGATGTTGATGGTCACGGCGGCCATCAGCAGGAGGGGCATTATGACCAGAATCGTGAAATAATCCAGGAGCCGGTGGATGACCCGGCGGGGCGGATGAAAGCCGAAGATTTCGCCGAAGGTCATTTCCATGAGCATGAGGAGCCGGTAGCCGGACCAGAACATGAGCCCCAGGGCCACGAAGGCCATGACGCTGCCGGAATAGTTGCTGATGAGGTTGTCGGCGAAATTTTTGAGCCGGGCGAAGACATAGCCCTGGACTTCGGGGGAAGTGAATTCCACATAGTGGTTGATGGCGTCGGCCAGGGCCGTCTCCAGGCCGAAACTCTTGGCCACGGTGAAACACAGGGCCAAAAGCGGCACCAGGCCCAAAAGGCAGTAATAGGACAGGGCGGCGGCCTGCACCGGCCAGTTTATTATGCCGGCCTGTTCCAGCTTGTTGTAAACTTCCATGACCTTGTCGGACAGGTTCAGGTTCTTCCTCAGATTAAGGCCCACGCTCGACAATCCTCCCTGGTGGCGGAGCCCACCGACGGCCGGCGGGCGCCAAAATCATCAGGCCTTTAGGCCCAAGGTTTTCAGTTTCTTGTGCAGGTTGGTGCGGTCCAGGCCGACGGCCTCGGCGGTCTGGGTTATGTTCAGGCCGTGGCGCTCCAGGTGGCGGCGGAAGTAGTGGCGCTCGCATTCCGCCCGGGCCTCCCGGAAGGGCAGATCCAAAAAATCGCCGGTTCCGTCCGGGGGGGCGGGCGCGCCCCCGCCGGCCAGGGCCCCGCCCTCCAGGCCGATGACAGGACCGGGCGTCATGATGGCCAGGCGCTCTATGGTGTTCTTGAGTTCCCGCACATTGCCGGGCCAGACGCGGCCGGCCAATTCCCGCATCATCTCTTCGGATATGGTCTTAGCCCCCAGGTTGTTGGCCCGGGTATAGGAGGCCAGGAATTCGGCGGCCAGGGCGGGGATGTCCGAAGCCCTCTCCCTTAAGGCCGGCACTCTCAAGTTGACCACGTTAAGCCGGTAATAGAGATCGGCCCGGAAACGGCCGCGCCCGATCTCCTCTTCCAGATTCTTGTTGGAGGCGGCGATGATGCGGACGTCCACCCTGATGGTCTTGACCCCGCCGACCCGCTCGAATCTCTGCTCCTGGAGTATCCGCAGTATCTTGGCCTGGGTCTTGAGGCTCATATCGCCTATCTCGTCCAGAAACAAGGTGGAATTGTGGGCCTGGTCGAACCGGCCTCTCTTCTTGGCGGTGGCCCCGGTGAAGGCGCCTTTTTCGTGGCCGAAGAGTTCGCTCTCCACCAGTTCCTCGGGAATGGCCGCGCAGTTCACTTCCACCATCGGCCGATCAGCCCTCTGGGACAGTTGATGAACGGCCCGGGCCGCCAGTTCCTTGCCCACCCCGTTCTCCCCGGTGATGAGGACCGAAGCCGGAGTGGGGGCCACCGCTTCTATGGCCCGCCGCAGTTCCTTAATGGCCGGGCTCTGGCCGATCATGGCCGGGCTCTGGCCGGAGCGGGTCTTTAGAATCTGGTTCTCGGCGGCCAGGCGGTGAAAGCGCAAGGCCTGCTCCACCGTCAAAAGCAGCTTTTCGGCCGACAGGGGCTTTTCAATGTAGTCGAAGGCCCCCAGCTTGACGGCCCGCACGGCCGTCTCTATATTTCCGTGGCCGGAGATGACCACCACCGGCAGGCCCGGGTAGTCCTCCATTATGCGGCTTAAAACTTCGAACCCCTCTTCGGCGTCGCGCATCCACAGGTCCAGGAGAACCACTTCCGGCGTCGATTCGTCCAGCCTTTCCAGGGCCTCCAGGCCGGAAGAGGCCTGGGCCACCAGGTAACCGTCGTCGCCCAAAAGGCCGCCCACGGCCTGCCGGATCTCCTTTTCGTCATCAACTATCAGAATGGTTTCCGGCAAAGGACAAGGCTCCTGTTTCAGCGCAGTTCCAAGGTCATGAGGTGGGCGTCCTCGCCGTCCTCGTAATAGCCGGGCCGCCGGCCGGTGACCGTGAAGCCCAGGGAACGGTAGAGGCCCAGGGCTTCCAGGTTGCCGGAGCGGACTTCCAGGAATACGGTCCCGGTCCCGGCCCGGCGGCCGACGGTCAGCATGGCCCGCATAAGGCGCCGGGCCAGGCCGCGTCGGCGGTATTCCGGCCGCACGGCCAGATTCAAAAGATGAATCTCCGGCCCCAGGAGCCAGAAAAAGCAGTAGGCGGCCAAGAACGGCGCGGCGCCGAAAACCGGAGGGCCCGTCTTGAGCCCCAGGGCCAGGGTAAAGGGGCGGGCGAACTCGCCCCGGAAATTGTCCTCGGTCCAGGGCCGCGCGTAGGCCAGGCTTTCCAGTTTCAGCACCTCGCCCAGGTCAGCCACGGTCAGGCGCGTCAGGTTGAGGGCGGGCGGCATCAAGGCCATCTCTCAAACGGCGCTGCTCAGGGCCAGGAGACTGGCCAACAGGCCTCCCAGGTAAAATGGGAAAGACCTTTGCTCAAGAAAAACGGCCATGCCCAAAAGGCCCACGAAAGGCATGAGATTGAAGATGAAGCACAGCTTCAACAGCACGGCCCGGGACGCGAAATCAACCGCCGCCCCGACGACCTGGATGTTGATGAAGGCCGCCGCGGCCAAAACCGCGCCGGACAGGGCCAGGTTTATGAAGAGGCCGTAGAGATTGCGCCGCATAAAATGCGGCTCCCGGTCCCCGGCCAGGTCGGCCCTGACCCGGCTCAGGATGGGCGGCATGAGCCGACGGCAGACGAGATCGATAAGGCCCATGGCCTTGGCCCAGACGGGCACCGTCAGAAAGGCTATGACCAGCGAGGCCTGGCCGGGATCGCCGACCGCTTCCAGCGGTGGAGCCGAGGCGTGGCCGCTTTTCGCCCAGGCTATGAAAGCCGCGCTGACGGCCAGACTGGCGTTGGGGGTGATCTGGCCGCCCAGGGGCAGCGCGGCCAGCCACAAAAGCTCGGCGGAGAGTCCCATCCAGACCCCGAAATCGACCCGGCCCACGGCCAGCCCCAGGACCAGGCCGGTCACCAGGGGCCGGCCCAGCATGAAGGGCCCGCAGACCTGTCGGTCGATGTTTAAAACGGCGCCCAGGAAAACCAGTCCGGGGAAAGCGGCCAGGAGTGACGGGCTAAACGGCATCGTCCGTTCCCGAAGGCCGCCATCTGACGCCCTTGGCGGCCGGCACGGACTGGAGAA
>JAITUX010000263.1 GCA_031286085.1 Candidatus Adiutrix sp.
AACCAGGAGCCGTCGTTCAAGACCACTTTAAGTCCGCCCACGGGGGCGCCGTTGCCGGGCGCGGCGGCGGTAGCCGCGTTCACGGCCAGGCCGGCCAAGGCCGCTCCCTTAAAGCGCCCGGGGGCCGCCGCCGCCGCCGCGAGGGCCGCCTTGTCCCGATCCGTTACGGCCGTATCCAGCCGGCCGTAGCAACTGGGCCCGTGGCGCTCCGCCAGGTCCCGGTAAAGCTCGTGCGGGGCGCGGCCGGTCCGGGCCATGATTTCAGCGGCCAGGAGGGCCAGGGCGAAGCCGTCCTTGTCGGTGGTCCAGGTGCGGCCGTCCCGCTGAAGCAGGCTGGCCCCGGCGCTCTCCTCGCCGCCGAAGAGCAGGGTCCCGGCGGCCAGGCCCTCGACGAACCACTTGAAGCCCACCGGCGTTTCATATAGTTCCCGCCCTCCGGCGGCCACCACCCGGTCCAGGATGGACGAGGAGACCATGGTCTTGCCCACCCTGGCTCCGGCCGGCCAATCCGGGCGATGGGCCAAGAGGTAATCCACGGCCACGGCCAGGTAGTGGTTGGGGTTCATCAATTCTCCGCCGGAGACGATTCCGTGGCGGTCGAAATCGGGGTCATTGCCGAAAGCCAGGTCGAAACAGCCGCCCCGGGCCAAAAGCCCGGCCATGGCGTAGGGCGAGGAACAGTCCATGCGTATGACCCCGTCGCTGTCCAGGGGCATGAAAGAGAAGGAAGCGTCCACGCCGGGGTTGACCACCTCGATGTTCAGGCCCCAGGCTTCGGCGATGGGTCCCCAGAAGTGGATGCCCGAACCGCCCAAGGGGTCGGCGGCCAGTTTCAGTCCGGCGCTTTTGACGGCCGCCAAATCCACCACCCCGCCCAGGGCCTGGATAAAGGGCCGGAGGAAATCAGCCGCTCGGGCCGCGGACCTGGCCCGGGCGTAAGGCCGCCGCGGAATGGCCCCGGGATTCTTCAGTAATTCGTTGGCCCGCTTTTCAATCCAGCCGGTGACTTCCACGTCCGCCGGGCCGCCGTGGGGCGGGTTGTATTTGATGCCTCCGTCCAGGGGAGGATTATGGCTGGGGGTGAGTATGAGCCCGTCGGCCAGGGCTTCTGGCCGGCGGCGGTTGTGGTCGATGATGAGAAAGGAGACGACCGGGGTGGGCGTGTATTCGTCCCCCTCGTGGATCAAGGTGGGCACCTCATGGGCGGCCAGCACTTCCAGGGCGGTGCGGAAGGCGGCCTCGCTTAAGGCGTGGGTGTCGAAGCCCAGAAAAAGAGGGCCGCCGTGAGCGCGGCCCCGGCGGTATTCCGCCACCGCGGCGGTCACCGCGGCCACGTGGGCCTCGTTGAAGGAGCCGGACGAAGCCGAACCCCGGTGGCCGGAAGTGCCGAAGGCCACGGGCGCCGCGGCTTCGGCGGTGTAATAATCGGCCAGGAGACGAGGCAGATTGACATGCTGTTCCGCCGGAGCCCTTTGTCCCGCCAGGGGGTGAACCATGATAATCCTCGCTTGGTCTGGTGCGTCCAATCAAGGCCCGCCCAAGAGGGCCGCGGCCATCCTGTTTGCCGCCCGCCCCGGCTTTCAACCGGCCAGCGCCCGGAGCAGCGCCGGGGCTCCGGCCAGGGGGGCGTCTTCGCCCAGTTCCCCCCGGACCAGTTTCAGCCGGGCCGGATCGGCCACGACCAGCCCTCGGTTCATTATCTCCAACAGCCTGGGGCGGATAAATTCAAAGGCTCCGGCCACGCCGCCGCCGATGATGACGCCTTCCAGGCCCAAAAGGTTGAAGACCCCGACCAGGACCATCCCCAGCGCCTCGCCGGCCCGCCGGAAAACGGCCAAGGACATGGGGTCGCCCCGCCGGGCCAGGTCGAACATCATCTCGGGCGTCAACCGGTCCGGCTCTCCCCGGTAGAGGGTCTCCTTTTTCTTCTTAAGCCATTCCCGCCCCAGCCGGGTCATGCCCGTGGCCGAGGCTATGGTCTCCAGGCAGCCCCGTCCTCCGCAGCCGCAGGGCGCGCCGCGGAGTTCCACCAGTTGGTGGCCTATTTCCCCGGCGCTGGCGAAGGCGCCGTACCACAGCTTCCCCTCAATTATGAGGCCCCCGCCCACCCCGGTGCCCAAGGTGATCACCAGAAGGTGCTTAAGGCCCCGCCCGGCCCCGCCGTGCCATTCTCCAAGGGCGTACAGGTTGCTGTCGTTTTCCAGAAGCACCGGCAAATCAAAGGCCCGGCTCATTATCTCCACCACGGGCACGTTGACCCAGCCGGGCATGTTGGGCGCCTTAAGCAAAACCCCGTCGGCCTGGTTGATCCAGCCCGGGACGCCGATGGCCAGCCCCATCGGCCGCCGGCCCTTGGGGGCCTCGGCGGCCAACCCTTTAAGATGCCGGATGATGTCGGCCATGACCATATCCGGCCCTCGGCCGGAAGCGGTGGGGAAGCCCTGGCGGGCCAGCACCCGGCCGTCCTCATCCACCAGGCCCACCTTGATGTTGGTTCCGCCCACGTCCGCGGCCAGGCAGGTTCTTTTAGAATTGGTCATGCCGCCTCCGTGGCCTGGTGTAATGTCCGTTTCACGGACGCGGAGCCGGCCCCGGCTTGAGAACGAAGGCCTGGCAGTCCTGGCCCGAACTGCGCCGCACCACCGCCGAAGGCATACTCCGGGATTTGAAGCCCATCAGCCGGCAGCCGTGGGGGGTTTCCGGCTCCCAGGTTATGTAATAATACCGGCAACGCCGGCAATTGACCGCCTTGGCGGAGGTCGCGTAGGTCAAGGCCCCGCCTCACCGCCGGCCGGCCTGGGCCAGATAATCCTCCACAAAGGTGAAGGTCTGGCGGTAGGCGTTGAAGGTGGTTATGAGATCCTCGTGGTCCAGGTAACGGGGAACCAATAGAATCATTAAAAGAATCCGGACCATGAGCTGAATCAGGCCCAAGATGCCCGCCAGGGCCTGGCGGTTGGCCGCGTCCAGCTCGGCGGGCACATGCCGGCGCATGAGGGACATGAGGTCCGGCACGTAGCCGCTGACGGCCTTGGCGTCGCGGAAGACCAAGTCAAGGATATCCTGTTCCGGGGGCAGGCGTCGGGGCGGGTCGGCCTCGGTCATCAGCCGGCGCCATAATTCTCCGTCCAGGCCGGCGGTGAGGCTCTGAAGCCTGGCGTTCAGTTCCGTGAAGTCTTTCATGGCTGGTTTCTCCTGCCGCGTCAAGTCGGGGCGGCCCTTTCAGGCGTCGATGCGGGCCATGACTCAATAAGTCAGAATATTGGGATGAACCTGGTTGTCGCGGCCGGACAGGGCCGCCAGTTCGGCCAGCCGGTCGGCCAGCCGGTCGTCGTCTATCAGGGATGAGGGGCTCGAAAGCCGCCAACCCCAGTTGCCGGCGGCCGTTCCAGGGATGTTCAACCGGGCGTTTTCATTGAGATTCAACAAGTCCTGGGCCGGGGTCAGGGCCAGGGCCGCCGGCGAGAACCAGGCCAGGCGGATGAGGGCCCAAGCCGCGTTCTCTTCATCGACGGGGCCGCCGGCCAGTTCGGCCAGTTGACGCCGCTTGAGTTCGTCCGCTTCCTGGCGGAACCAGCCCCGGGTGGTATTGTTGTCATGGGTGCCGGTATAGACGGCGTTGTCCGGTTCCACCCGGAAGGGGGCGTGGGTGGAGAGGCCGAAGTTCTCGCCGAAACCGAACTGGAGCACCCTTATGCCGGGGTAGCCGAACTCCCGCCTCAGGGAGGTGACGTCCGGAGTGATGATCCCCAGGTCTTCGGCAATGATGTTCAAAGGCCCGGAGGCCGAAGCGGCCGCGAAAAGGTCGGCGCCCGGTCCGGGCCGCCAGGAACCGGAAGCCGCCGTCTCGGCGCCGGCCGGCACGCTCCAGAAGGCGGCGAAGGCCCGAAAGTGGTCCAGGCGCAGCCAATCGTAGAACTCGAATTGACGCCACAGGCGGTTTTTCCACCAGTCGAAGCCGTCCCGGCCGTGTTCCGCCCAGTTGAAAATGGGGTTTCCCCAGAGCTGGCCGTCCCGGGCGAAGTAATCGGGAGGGACTCCGGCCAGGGCCGCGGGCCGGCCGGCCTCGTCTAGCTGGTAGAGGCGGGGTTGGGTCCAGACGTCGCTGGAATCATGGCTGACGTAGATGGGCGCGTCGCCGATGAGGCCCAGGCCTTTCCGGCGAAGAAGCTCCTTGAACTCGGTCAGCTGGCTGAAAAAGAGATATTGGGTCAGTTTTTCCCGCAGGATGGGCCGGGCCAGGCGGAGGCCGAAAAGGCGGAGGGCGCCATCGTCGCGGCGGCGCAGCTCTTCGGGCCAGCCGAGCCAGCCGGCGCCGCCGAAATGATTCTTGGCGGCCATGAAAAAGGCATAGTCGTTCAGCCAGGTGCCGTTGCGCCAAGCGAAATCCTGGAAGCCGGCGTGGTCCGCCAACCTGGTTTCAGCCCGCTCAAAGGCCAGGTCAAACAGGGCCTCCTTGCGGGCGACGACCCGCTCGAAATCCACCGGGCCTTCGGTCGGCAATTCCGCCGCCCGGGCCTCGTCCGAGGTGAGCCAGCCGTCCCGGACCAGGAGATCGGGGCTGATCAAAAGAGGGTTGCCGGCAAAGGCCGAATAAGCCGAATAGGGGGAATTGCCCAAGCCCGGGGCGGTGGGCGAAAGGGGCAGAACCTGCCAGAAGTGGAAGCCGGCCCGGCTTAGAAAATCCGCCATCCGGTGGGCGGCCGGCCCCAGGTCGCCCACCCCGTAAGGCGTGGCCAAGGAGCTTATATGTAAAAGCAGACCTCCGGCCCGCCAGCCCTCGCCGATAAGGGTCATACCGCCGTCCTTTACGCTTTCGGGAGGCCGGGGTCCGGCCCGGCGTCCCGGCTTAGGTCCTCGGCCACTTCCTGGACATATTTCACCAGCCGCAGCCTGGGACGCACATGGGGGCCGCCTCGTTCGCCATGTTCGCCCCCCGCCATGTAGTCCTTTATCTTGTCGTTGAACTGGGAATTTTTTATCCTGAGGCCGTTGATGAGAAAATAAATGACGACCGCCTCCTCCCAGGCGCTGGTGGGCGCGAAATCCAGCATACGTTCCTTGTAGCGGGGCAGGAGGGCCGTCAGGGTTTCTTCGTTCAAGGCCATTATCTGCCTGGCTATTTTGCTTAAAACGTCTTCAATCATAAAAGCCTGTTTCGCCTCCGCATCCGGTCTCGGCATGGACAAATAGGCGACAATAACTTATAATATATCGTCAATCGTCCCCGATGGCAAGGCGGAAATTGCCCGGCCTGGGCGGGGCAGGCCTTAAAGAACAGCCAGAGCCGGTTCGGCCTGAAGCCTTTGTGAATCCAGAAAGAGGCCCCCATGAAAAAAAACAGCGAGCAGAACGCGAGCGGCCGGCTTAATAACCTTCTGGCCATGGATTACAACAACCTCATGGCCGAAGCCGTAGGGCCCGCCGGCCTGACCCCGGACGACCTAAAAACCATACGGGAGGTCCTGGCTTCGGCGGCCAGGAACGTGGAGGGTCAGTATAAGAAAGGCCTCCTGCCTTTCATGGACCTGCCTTTCAAAACCGAAGACCTCCGGAAATTCCAAAGCCTGGCCGACAGCCTAAAAAAATTCGAAAACGTGGTGGTGCTGGGCATAGGCGGCAGCGCCCTGGGCACCAAGGCCGTGTTTAACGCCTTAAGGCCCTTGAACCACAATCTTCTGCCCCAGGCCAAGCGCCAGTTCCCCCGCCTTTTCGTGGCCGACAACATAGACCCGGAGGGCTTCGCCGTCCTCCTCGACGGCTTGGACATCCGCAAGACCGTCTTCAACGTCATTTCCAAAAGCGGGGCCACGGCTGAAACCATGGGCCAGTTCCTCATCGTTTACGACCGGCTGCGCCATGACCTGGGGAAGACGGCCCTGAAGAACCATCTGCTGGTCACCACCGACCCCGAAGGGGGGGTGTTGCGCAAAATAGTCGATGCCCAGGGTCTCAATTCCCTGGAAGTGCCGCCGGGGGTGGGCGGACGTTTTTCGGTGCTGACCTCGGTGGGCCTGGCTCCCCTGGCCGCGGCCGGGGTCAACATCGCCGAACTCCTGGCCGGCGCCGGCCAGGCCCAGAATGAGCAGACCAAGGATGTTCTGGCCAACCCGGCCTACGCCTTCGCCGGCCTGAACTGGTTCCTGACCGCCCGCCGGAAAAGAGGCTCCCTGGTCATGATGCCATACGCCGACAGCCTGGCCCTGGTGGCCGACTGGTTCGGGCAGTTATGGAACGAATCGCTGGGCAAGGCCGTATCCCTGAGCGGCAAGCCGGCGGCCGCCGGCCAGACGGCCATCAAGGCCCTTGGGGCAACCGATCAGCACAGCCAGCTCCAGCTCTACATGGAAGGCCCCAAGGACAAGACGGTCTGTTTCCTGCGCTGCGAAAACTTCCGCACCCAGATGGTCATTCCCAAGGTCTTCGAGGAATACCCGGAGTTGGCCTACCTGGGAGGCCACGGCCTGGGCGAGCTTTTGAATTTCGAGCAGCGGGGCACGGCCCGGGCCCTGGCCGAAAACGGCCGCCCCAACCTGACCATCACCTTGCCCCAGGTCAATCCGTCGGCCTTGGGCTACCTCCTGCACATGCTGGAACTGGCCACCGTGGTCTCCGGCTGTCTCTACAAGGTCGACCCCCTGGACCAGCCCGGGGTTGAGCTGGGCAAGAAATACACCTACGGCCTTATGGGCCGGAACGGTTTCGCCGATTTCAAAAAACGCTATGACCGGGCCAAGCCCGACCCCCGATACATTCTGCCGTGAACGAAACCGTCGGCCCCGGCCGGATCAAGGCGGACTTAAGTCCGGGGGCGGCTGACCTGGGGCCTGATGAAAAGCCGTTCCGGCTGGTCAAGTCCTTTTCCGTGGCCGCCATAGTCCTGGTCTTCGCCACCGTGCTGACCCTGGCCGCCGCCGTGGCCCGACAGGCGGAAGAAATCATCTCCACCCGGGTTGAGGAAGACACCATCAAGCTGATGGAAAACCTCAACAACCAGTTGTTCTATAATTTTCTCATCCCGGCCCAGGCCCGCTTCGGCCGGGTTCTTCTGCGCGACCCCGAACAGCAGGGACTCTTGCGGGCGACCATAGCCCGGACCATCCACGGCTTCGACATCAAGCGGGTCGTCATTTACAACCCAAAGGGTGAAGTGGTCTTCACCACCGATCAGACCCCCCTTCAATCAGTCATCGGAGATGCGGCTTTTCAGGAGGCCGTGGCCCTTTACGAGGCTTATTACGTACGGAACCTCTGGTTTCACCTCAAGAACCAGTGGCTGGGCAGCCTGAATTTCGCGGTCGCCGCCCGACGGACAAGCCCCGCCGCCTTCGCTCCGCGGCCGGCGGACCTGGATTATACTGCGGGAACCGATGAATATGTCCAGCCCGATCCTTTCCGGTTCCTCTGGCCCAAAGACGAAGGCGGCGGCCCGGGCGCGGCTTACGGCGGCGCCTACCAGGACGAAACCATCTATATGCCTTCCAATCTTTATGAGTTTTTCCTGGCCCGGCCGGAAAGCCGCCGCCGTTTTTTCAGCGAGCGATCGGGACCGGCGGCCGAAGCCGGCCGAAGCCGAGCCTGGACCAAGGACCTCGGCCTGGAAGAGGGCGGTTTCATATGGCGCTGGTCTCTTTTGCAGAACCAGGAACCACGGGCCGGGACTAATGAAGCTTTCATGGACCTCTTAAAGCGCCTGACCGTCTATCGCTATGAGGGCGGCCGGCGTTTCTTCCTGAATTTCTTTCCCCGGGGCGACTTCGTCCTCCGCGGCTACCGGGCCATGGAGGACTATGACACCCGAGGCTTGTCCGGCGTTCTGGAAATTGACCGCGACCTGACCCCGGAATACAGCCAGATCGCCCGGCTGCAATACTTCGCCCTGGGCGCGGCGGCTCTCCTGGCCCTTCTGCTGACCGTGGCCCTGCGCCGGGTGGTGAGCCGGGGCGAGGCCATCCTGAACCGGCGCAGCCTGGAACGCCAGACCCTGCTCCAGCGTCTCAACCAGGCCGAACGCCTGGCCGGCCTGGGCAGCATGGTGGCCACGGTGGCCCACGAAATCAGGAATCCCTTGGGCATCATCCATTCCACGGCCGATGTCATCCACCGCTTTCTGGCCCGGGAGCCGGAAAAGGCCCGCCTGGCCGCGGCCATAATCGAAGAGGCCGACCGCCTCTCCGACGTGGTCACGGAATTTCTGGATTTCGCCCGGCCGCCGGAACCCAAGCTGGCCCGGGTGGTGGTGGAGGAGATACTGGAGGAAGTGCTGGCCTCCCTGGAGATAACCCTGGCCCGGGCTTCAGTGGAACCGCGCCTCGATTTCCGGGCCGAACCGACCCCCACCCTGGGCGACGCCCACATGCTGCACCGGGCCTTCCTGAACATTCTTCTGAACGCCGTCCAGGCCATGGACGAGGGCGGACTCTTGACCATTGCCACCCGCCTTGCGCCCGGGTCGGCCGGGGACACCCTCTGGGTGACCATCAGCGACACGGGGCCGGGCCTCTCGGAAGAGGCGGCCCGCCGGGTCTTCACCCCCTTCTTCACCACCCGCGCCAAGGGCACGGGCCTGGGACTCACCATAGTCCGCAACATCGTGGAAGCCCACGGGGGGGTGATGGAACTGGTCAACCGCCGCCCGTCCGGCGCGGCGGCCGGCCCCGAGGCCGGAACCGGCCTCACCGTGCGCCTCGGCTTGAAAATATGATTCGAAAAAGTTATCCTGACGCCCATGACCACCATCCTCATCGTCGATGACGAAAAAAACTACCATCTGCCCCTGACCACGCTTTTCCAGGGTGAAGGCTACGAAACCTTAAGCGCCTACAGCGGTCGGGAGGCCTGGGAGATATTGTCCGGGCGGGACGTGGATCTGATTTTGAGCGACATGACCATGCCCGAAGGCGGCGGGCTGGAACTACTGACCCGCGTCAAGGCGGCCAAGCCTGAAATACCCGTTATCCTCCTCACCGCCTTCGGCACGGTGGAACTGGCCGTGGAGGCCATGAAGCAGGGGGCCTTCGATTACCTCACCAAACCCTGCCCCAACGAGGAAGTGCTGCGCACGGTGGCCAAGGCCCTGGAGGTCGGCCGCCTGGGCCGCCAGGTCAAGGAATTGAACTCGGCCCTGACCCGCCGCTACAGCTTTGACCGCTTCATCGGCAAGTCCAAGCCCATGCTGGAACTCTACCAGCTGCTGGAAAAAGTGGCCCCCACCAAGGCCAACGTCCTCATAACCGGCGAAAGCGGCACGGGCAAGGAACTGGCGGCCCAGGCCATCCACTACAACAGCCCCCGCTCCGACAAGCCTTTCGTGGCCGTCAACTGTTCCGCCCTCACTCCCACGCTGCTGGAAAGCGAACTCTTCGGCCATGAAAAGGGGGCCTTCACCGATGCCCGGACCAGCCGGGCCGGCCGCTTTGAACTGGCCCACGAGGGCACCCTCTTCCTTGACGAGGTGGGTGAAATGGCCCCGAATATCCAGGTCAAGCTCTTGCGGGTGCTCCAGGAGCGGCGTTTCGAGAGGGTGGGCGGCGGCCGGTCCCTAAACGTGGACGTGCGCCTCATAACCGCCACCAACCGGGACCTGAAACAGGAGGTGGCCAAGGGCCGCTTTAGGGAAGCCCTCTTCTATCGCCTCAACGTGGTTCATCTCCACCTGCCCCCCCTGCGGGAAAAACTGGACGACCTGCCTCTCCTGGCCGATTATTTCCTTAAACTTTACAGCGAGGAGAGCGGTCTTCCCCCGCGCGTCCTGGCCCGGGAAACCATGAGGCTGTTGTTCGACTACGGTTGGCCGGGCAATGTCCGCGAACTGGGCAACGTCATTGAGCGGGGCGTGGTCCTCTCTTCCGGGCCGGAAATAAGGCCCGAGGACCTGCCCGAGGAGATCCGCCGGGCGGGCCGGCCGCCGGAACCGGGCGCGGCCATCAAGGCCCCCGGGGCCGCCGCCGGCCGCCCGCCGGCTATCGCGGCTGAATCCGGTAATTTGAAGGCCGGCCCGGCCCCGGCCGGGCCGGCGGCCTGGCTGCTGAAAGCCCGCCG
>JAITUX010000066.1 GCA_031286085.1 Candidatus Adiutrix sp.
GGTCTTCCTCGACCTCTTCCGCGACCTGGCCGACGAGGACAACCAGTTGCGGCTGGACTATACCAGCGATGGCCTTCACCTGGCCCCCCCGGGGTATGAAATCTGGGCCGGGCGGCTTAAGTCCTGCCTGTCGCCCGAGGCCGGAGCCTCCCGATGACCTCCGCCTTCCTGGCCGAGGGGCTGCGGGTGCTGCGCCTGGAAGCCGAGGCCCTCACCCTTCTGGGCGAGGCCCTGGATGAAAGTTTCAGCCGGGCCGCCGGGCTAATCCTGGGCCTGGCCGGGCGGGTGGCCGTGACGGGCATGGGCAAGAGCGGCCATGTGGCCCGCAAGGTGGCCGCCACCCTGGCCTCCACCGGCACCCCGGCCTATTTCATTCACCCGGCCGAGGCCAACCACGGCGATTTGGGCATGATTTCCGCCCAGGACGCCGTGCTGGCCTTTTCCCTCTCCGGGGAAACCGAGGAACTCCACGGCATCCTGACCTTCTGCGCCCGCCACCTGGTCCCGGTTATCGGCGTAAGCGCCAGGCCGGAGAGCTTTCTGGCCTCGCGGGCCCAGATTTTTCTGCGCCTGCCTAATTTGCCCGAAGCCTGCCCCAACGGCTGCGCCCCCACCACCTCCACCGCCATGATGATGGGCCTGGGCGACGCCCTGGCCCTGGCCCTGCTCACGGCCCGGGGCTTCACCCCGGAAAACTTCCAGCAATATCACCCCGGCGGAGCCCTGGGCCGCCGGCTGCTCCGGGCCGCCGACATCATGCACCAGGGGCCGGCTGTGCCCCTGGTGGGACTTTCGGCCGTCATGCCCGAAGTTCTCCTGACCATCACCGGCAAGGCCTTCGGCTGCACGGCCGTGGTCGAGGCCGACGGCCGCCTGGCCGGCATCATCACCGACGGCGATCTCCGGCGCCACCTGGGCCCGGACTTCATGCGGCTCACCGCGGCCGACCTCATGACCCCCGGCCCGGTGACCGTGGCCGCCGGCATCCCGGCGGCCGAAGTGCTGGGCCTTATGCAGCGCCGCGCCATAACCTGCGTCTTCGTCCTGGAGCCCGAAACCGGCCGGCCGGCCGGCATCGTCCACATTCACGACTGCCTCCGGGCCGGCCTGCAATAGGCCGGAGCAAAAAGTCCGGCGGAGCCGGACTTTTTCTTGGTTATAGGCGGCCGGGGCCTCACTTGGCCGGCGGTTTGTAGCCGTCGCTTTCGTATTGGGGGTCTTTTTCGGGGGGCTTCCGGGAATACCCTTGATCGTATTGTTCCTGGGTGTTGCCGACAATGAGCCCGGCCAAGCCGCCGGCCGCGGCGCCAATGGCCGCGCCGGCCCCGGCTCCTCTCTTGCCGTCGGCCACGGCGCCTATGACCGCGCCCACCAGGGCGCCGCCGGCCGCGCCGCTGACCGCGCCCTGCTCTGTCTTGGTCATGTTGGTGCAGGCGGCCGGCCCCAGGGCCAGGGCGGCCATAAGGGTGATGACCAGGATTCGGTGTGTCTTTTTCATGGGCTTCTCCATTATAACAAAATAAAAACCAAGCCCGCCGACGAAGTCGGCACGCAAGTCATAGCCAAACGATTCAAGGCTCTGTATAGGTGGCCGAGGCGTTTTCGCTCTCCCAGGCCGAGACGGAATGGAGTCGGGCCCGGCCGCCGGATTCCTCCCCCACCAGCGGGGCCAGGTGCCGGTAGATGAAGCGGGCGATGTTTTCCGACGAGGGGTTCTGGCTTTGGAAGGCCGGCAGTTCGTTAAGATACCGGTGATCCAGAAGTTCCAGCGCGGCCTGCAAATGCTTTTTAAGCAGGCCGAAATCCAGAACCAGGCCGATCCTATCCAATTCGTCGGCCCGGATCACGGCCTCGACCAGCCAGTTGTGGCCGTGAAGGTTTTCGCAACGGCCGCCGAATTCGCGCAGGTTGTGGGCGGCGGCGAAATGTTGGGTGACTTTAAGCTCGAACATAGGGCCTCCCGCCCGGCCGGCTATGGGGCCTGGGGCCTACGGCCCAGGACAGGTTCAGTAATCAGGTCTTAAACAAGGCTCAATAACGGGCCAAGAGGGCCAGCACTTCAGGGGGCGTCCGGGCGGCCAGAACTTCGTCCACGGCCACCGGTGATTTGAACAGGGCCCCCAGGCGGGCCAGCAGTTGAAGATGCTCCCGGCCGTCCGCCCCGGACAGGAGCAGGGCCAGGAGCCGGACCGGCCGGCCGTCCAGGCTGTCGAACTCCACCCCCTCCGGAGCCAGGGCCAAGCCCAGCACCGGCGAAGTCAGGCCCGGCAGCCGGCCGTGGGGCAGGGCCACTCCGCCGCCGACGCCCGTGGAGCCCAACTCCTCCCGGGCCGACAGAACCGTCAGCACCTCCGCCGGAGACAGGCCGGAGGCCTCGGCGGCCAGACGGCTTAAGGCCGCCAGGGCCTCGGCCTTGCTCCCGGCCGTGAAATTCAGCCAGACCTGGCCTTCGGTCAAGTGGTCGGTCAGGGTCACCTTCGGCCTCCGCCGGGGCCGGGGCGGCGCGTTTTTCAGCCCCCGGATTCGGGGGCGCCGCACCGGAGGGGCTATTCGGCAATGGTCACCAGTTCCAGGCGGCCGCCGAAGACCTGGCGTAGAATGGACAGGCGGCCGCCGTCCTCGGTATTTATGAAAATGACCTGGCCGGTGGCGGTGGCGGACAGCCTGGCCCCGGCTTCGGCCAGAGTCAAAGGCTCGGGCCGGACGGTCTGGCGGCGGTCTATGGGCAGGCCGCCGTCCGCCCCGGCCAGGCCCTCCCGGCCGTCTTCCAGGGCCTCATGGCCGCGCCCATCCGAATGCTCGGGGCGGTCCGCATGGTCGCGTTGGCCCCGCTTGGCGGCCGGGCCGGCCCCCCCCTTGTGGGCCTTGAGCTTTTCCCGATGGCGCTTTATCTGTTTTTCCAGCTTGTCCACCACCATGTCGAGGGCGGCGTACATGTCTTCGGTTTCCTCTTCGGCCTTTATTTTCAGGCCGTCGCTGACGATAAGAACTTCAGCCCGGTGGCGGAATTTCTCCACCGTCAGGACAGCTTCGGCGTCAATGACCGCGTCCAGGTATTTCTCCAGCCGCGCCAGTTTGTCGTGGCTGTATTCCTTCAATTTTTCGGAAGGCTCCATATGCCTGAAAGTTACGGTCAACTGCATATTGTCCTCTTTCCGGCCGCGGACGCCCCCGCGTCCGCAACCACTTATTAGCGCCGCCCGGATGGCGCTGGATTGGGAACCAATGACCTTGTAAAAATGTTCCGGCCATCCAAAACCACGGCCTGATTTTATCAGAAAAGGGCCTGAAATTGGATTTTTTTTGGGCGGCGGGCTGAAACAGACCGATATCTAATTATAAAATTATAAGAATTAATATAAACTATAGGCCATCGGAATTCTATTTTAAAAAAAAATGACATTAGACTTAATTTTTACTTGCGTAACACAACCAGTTGTGGTATTAAGATTCACAAATCAATCCATTGGGGGATTATCGGACGTATGACTACCACTAAAGCCTTGGAAGTTTACCGTTACCACTTGGAACCGGGCGGCCTTTTCACCCGGGGCGAGCCGGCCATGGTCTCCGCCGTCCTGGGCACTTGCGTGGCCGTTTGTCTCCATGACCGGCGTCTGAAAATCGGCGGCATGAACCATTTCCTCTACCCCAAGACCAAGCTGTTCGGGCCCTCCAACTCGCAATACGCCAACGTCTCCATTCCGGCCCTCATCAATATGTTGCGGAGGCAGGGCAGCCGGCTGGAGGACCTGGAAGCCCAGATTTTCGGCGGCGGCGAGGCGCCCGGGGCCACCATCCGGGAAAAGACCGGTTACCGGAATGTCCAGATGGCCCGTCGCCTGCTCAAAAAAAGCGGCATCCGGGTGGTTTCGGAGGATGTGGGGGGGGTGAAGGGCCGCCGCCTTATTTTCCACACCGGCACCAATGAGGCCCTGGTCATGAAGACGCATCGCATCCGGCGCGGCGACTTCTATCCCTATAGGCTGCGTCTGGCCGGCGCCTGACCCGGTTTATACCAAGTCGCTCTACTGTAAAGCCAAACAATTAAAAAGCCAGCGGGAGCTGGCTTTTTAATTGTTTGGCTTTACAGTAGAGCGACTTGGTATAAACCGGGTCAGGCGCCGGCCAGACGCAGCCTATAGGGATAGAAGTCGCCGCGCCGGATGCGAGGCGTCTTCATGACCAGGGCCTCATTGGTGCCGGGG
>JAITUX010000085.1 GCA_031286085.1 Candidatus Adiutrix sp.
CTTCTCGGGCAGGCCGAAAGCCTGGCCACCTACAACATCGAAGACCTGGGCTACCTGACCCGCGCCCTGGATTTGGAGGCCCTGGGCCTGGCCCTGGCCTTGGGCGGCCAAGGTTTCCGCATGGTCATGGAGATAGTCCCCAACCAGCCGGACAGGCCGGTCAAGGGCGCGCTCTGCGCCCACGACCCGGTCCTGGGCCGCGACGTCATGGTCGAGAGCCTCAGGCTGCGGGGGCTGCCGCCGGAAAAAATCGGCCACATCAACAAAAACTTTAACCACTACCCCCGGCCGGCCGAAGTATTCGGCCGCCTGGCGGCCGAAGGGCTCTTTCTGCCCGCGGCCGTCAAGGAGGAGGGGCTATTTTTCCAGCCGGTGCGGGGGGATATGAATGTTCTGGTCCCCACCGCCTTCTTCACCCGCGAGAAGCCGGAGCCCCTGTCCGCCTGGAAGTCGCCCGCCGACACCCCGGCCGCCCTGGCCGCTCTGGACAGGCAGGACGCCCAGCCCGGATTCGTCGGTTTCATGAAGGCTTTATGGAACCCTTGAACGGCTTGGCCGGACATCCCCCGGGCGGCGTCAGGAGGTGATGGTTTCAAATGGCGGTGAAAATGCAAAGCGCGCTGGAAATTGACGACGCGGCCCGCTGCGGCTGGTGCGCCGGTTCCGACCTGTATCGCCGGTATCACGATACGGAGTGGGGCGTGCCGGTTTTCGACGACCGCCGGCATTTCGAGTTCCTGGTGCTGGAGTCCGCCCAGGCCGGCTTGAGTTGGCTGACGGTCTTGAAGAAACGGGAGAACTACCGCCGGGCCTACGAGGGTTTCGACCCGGACAAGGCGGCGCGCTGGACGGACAGGAAGGTTGAGGAACTCCTGGCCGACGCCGGCCTCATCCGGAACCGCCGCAAAATAGAGGCTTCCCTGGTCAACGCCCGGAAGTTTCTGGAAGTCCGGGATGAATTCGGCAGTTTCGCGGCCTACCTCTGGGGCTTCACCGGCGGCCGCCAAATCCAGGGCCGGTGGCGGAGCCTGGCCGAAGTGCCGGCCCGGACGGAATTGTCGGATAAGGTGGCCGCGGATATGAAGAAACGCGGCTTTGGCTTTTTGGGCAGCGTCATCATGTATGCCCACCTCCAGGCCACCGGGCTGGTCAACGACCATATCTTAAGCTGTTTCAGGCATAAGGAGATTAAAAGCCTCAAAGCCAAGCTGAACCCTGGATCGTAGCCGGACGTCTTCACCTGCCGCCGGTTATCCGGCTCAAGGCCGCCAAAAACTCGTCAACTTCCGCCTCCGTGTTTTTGTGGCCCAGCGAACAGCGCACCAGGCCGCGCGGGAAAGTGCCCAGCGCCTCGTGCGCGGCCGGCGCGCAGTGCAGGCCGCAGCGCGTCATTATGCCGAACTCCTCATCCAGCCGGGCGGCGACCTCGGCGTTGTCCAGGCCCGGGAAATCAAGGGCGGCCACGGCGCACTTGTCGGCCGGGTCTTCCGGCCCCGCGAGGCGCGCTCCCGGAATGGCCTTAAGCCCCGTCGCCAGCCGGTCCAGGAGCGCCATTTCCCGCGCGTAAATCCTGTCAAGGCCGGTTTCGTTAATATAGTCCAAAGCCGCGGAGAGCGCCGCGATGCCGGGCAGGTTAAGGGTGCCCGCCTCCAGCCGGTCAGGAAGCTCGGCGGGCATGTCCGCCTTGTGGGAGTGGCTGCCCGTCCCTCCCGCCACCAGCGGAACCATCTCGTCCGCGATTTTCTGGGAGAGCACCAGGCCGCCCAGGCCTTGCGGGCCCAAGAGGCCCTTGTGCCCGGAAAAAGCCAAAAGGTCAATATTGTCCCGCCGCATGGAAACAGGAATAACCCCGGCGGTTTGCGCGCAGTCCACCAAAAGCGGCACGCCCCGCTCGCGGCAGATGCCCCCCACTTCGCGCACCGGCAGTATGACGCCGCAGACGTTGGAGGCCTGCGACATGACGACCAGCCGGGTCCGCCCGGTGATTCTTGACTCCATATCGGCCAGGTCAAGCCGGCCGTCACGCCCGCAGCGGGCGAACTCCACCCCAACGCCCTGGGCCTTAAGTTGCGCGAGCGGGCGGACGACCGCGTTATGCTCCATCTGCGTGGCGACGACGCTATCCCCGGGGCGCAGAAGGCCCTTCAAGGCCATATTCAGGGACTGGGTGAGCCCGCCCGTGAACACCACCTGCCGGGCTGAGGGGCAATCGAACAAGGCCGCGATTTTTTCCCGCGCCTCAAATACGAGGGCGGCCACCCCGTAGGCGCCCGAGTATCCTCCCCGGTTGATGTTGAAGCAGCCCCGTTCCAGGATTTCCAGCATCGCCCTCGCCACGCCGGGCGCCTTGGGGTGGGAAGTGCTGGCGTGGTCAAAATAAATCATGCCCTTCTCCGGCCGGACGATTATCAGGCCTGACATTTTATATCAAGCCGCCTTCAAAAGGCCTCATCGGCCCCCCGGACCCCCAGCCGGCGGCCATGCACCCGCTCCGGCTTGGCGGCCGGGGCTTTGTGTCTTGATACTATAAACTTCCGGCCGCGGCTTATCAAGCCCGCGTTGTTTCGCCGTCCGCCGGCCCCCGGTCCTGGGCCGGAGCCCTGGCGGTTGACTCGTCGAGTATAATCAGGTAACATAATAATAATAATGAGAACGGAGTTTTAGGGCCGTTAATAGGGGGATGTTGAGGAGGGTGGCCGCATGTCTAAACGCCTGGTGCTGACCCGGGCCGAGATAGAGGCCCGGGTGGCCGGCCTGGGCCGCAGGATAAGTCAGGATTATGAAAAGGTGCTGCCCACCGGGGAAGCGCTCCTGGCGGGGGGCGTGCTTAACGGGGCCTTCATTTTCATGGCCGACCTGGTGCGGGCCTTGGGCGACCTGCCGGTGGAGGTGGATTTCGTCCGCCTGTCCAGTTATCAGAACAGCGACGTCTCCTCGGCCAAGGTGGTCATGACCAAGACCCTGGAAAAGGAGATCCGGGACCGCCATGTCCTGGTGGTGGAAGACATAGCCGATTGCGGCCTGACCCTGGCCTGGCTCCTGGACTTCCTGGGCCGGCGGCGGCCGGCCTCCTTGAAGGTGGCGGTGGCGGTGGATAAAAAGGCCCGGCGGGAAGTCCAGGTGCCCCTAGACTATGTGGCCATGGAAGCCGAGGGTTTCCTGGTGGGCTACGGCCTGGACTACGCGGAAAAGTATCGCCAGCTGCCGGATATTTATGAGCTGGATACGCAGCCCGGGGCGCCGCCCCTTGTGTGAACGGGCTGGCCTGTAATTAATCAGTGCTTCCGAAGAGGTGGGCATGATTATAACCTGCGGCCAATGCCAGGCCAAATTCCAAGTCGCGCCCGAGCAGATCAAGGTCACCGGCTCCAAGGTCCGCTGTTCCCACTGCGGCTATGTCTTCACGGTTTACCGGCCCGCCGGGCCGGAACCCGGAACCGCCGCCCGGCCGGCGCGGCCGGAGCCTGGCCCCGGAACGGGCGGCCGGCCGGAGAAGCCGGAAACGGAAGCGCGGCCGGAGAACGCCATAAATTATCTGCGCTCCGAAGACCTGGATTCCCCCCAGGCCCGGCGGGAGATCCGCCGCCTCCTTTACGCTGATAACGAGGAGGAGGAGGATTATGATGATGAATCCTGGGCCGAAGCCGGGCTGGACGAGGCCACGGGCCGGCCGCCCTTAAGGCGCCGCCTCACGCCTTCCGCGCCCGCCCCCGCTCAGCCGCAAACCGAACAGTCGCGGACTGAACAGCCGCCGGAATCCGAAGACGCCTGGGACGAGGGGCCGGAGGATTCCGATTTGCCGGAACCGGACGAGGTTGACGACGACCTGGGTCTGGCCGCCGATCCGACCCGGCCCGGCCAAACCCGCCGAACCTCCGCG
>JAITUX010000150.1 GCA_031286085.1 Candidatus Adiutrix sp.
GATCCAACGCGAGGCAAACGAAACATGGTTTATCAAAAACCTGTTTCCTATGACGAACTCACACCTATAAGTTTATTATCCACCAACTTGGATAATAAACTTGGATAATAAAACAAGTGCTTGATTTTCAATGTATTATGGCTAGCTTATTTTCGCGGACGTCTCTTTGGGCGGCATCCGCCAAACCAAAACAGCTAACCGCCTTAGTAATACCATTTAAGGCCATTTGCTTTCAAGCGGCAAAACGGCCTTTTGCATAACATATCCATTTTATTGATTCAGACGATCAAGGCCAATAAAACAAGCTCCTATTCCCCTCCGCTATCGGCCACTTTTTAAGAATCGACCATTTATGCTATAATTGTCGTTGAAGTCCACTTGGTTATGACAGGAGGCGCCCATGCCGTTTGAACAAGCCCGGAGACTTCAGGCCCTGCCCCCCTACCTGTTCAAGGAATTGGACAGGATGCGGGACGAGGTCAAGGCCAGAGGCGTGGACATCATCGACTTGGGGGTGGGTGATCCGGACCGCCCCACCCCGCCCCAGGTCGTCGAGGCCCTGGGCCGGGCGGCCGCGGACCCGGCCAACCACCAGTATCCGGCCTACTCGGGCCTGAACGTCTTCCGGGACGCGGTGGCGGCCTGGTATGGCCGGCGCCACGGGGTCAGGCTGGAAGGGGGGCGGCACATCTGCTCCCTCATCGGCTCCAAGGAGGGCATCGCCCATTTCCCCCTGGCCTTCCTCAACCCCGGCGAGGTGGTCCTGGTGCCCGAACCAGGTTACCCGGTCTATCACATCGGCACCCTATTCGCCGGCGGGGAGACCCGCTTCATGCCCCTTCTGGAAAAAAACGGCTTCAGGCCCGATTACCGGGCCGTCGGCGAAGAGACCCTGGCGAAAGCCAGGATCATCTGGGTCAACTACCCCAACAATCCCACCGGGGCCACGGTGGACTTGAAATTCTACGAGGACCTGGTGGCCTGGGCCAGGCGCCGCAACCTCATCGTGGCCTCCGACGCCGCCTACTCGGAGACGACCTGGAGCGAAAAGCCCCACCCGAGCATCCTGGAGGTTCCGGGCGCCCTGGAGGTGGCCGTGGAATTCAACTCCCTGTCCAAGCCCTACAACATGACCGGCTGGCGCCTGGGCTGGGCCGCCGGCAACGAGGAACTCATCCAGGGCCTGGGCCGGGTCAAGAGCAACATAGATTCCGGGGTCTTCCAGGCCGTGCAGCTGGCCGGCCTGGCCGCCCTGGAAGGCGACCAGGAGCCGGTGCGGGCCATGGCCCGGCTCTACCGGGAACGGCGGGCCGTTCTGACCGAAGGCCTTCTGGCCGCCGGCCTGTCGGTCTGCCCCTCCGAGGCCACCTTCTATGTCTGGGTGCGCCTGCCGGACGGGCTCTCCTCGGCCGAATTCTCTTCCCGCCTCCTGAACGAGGCCGGCATCCTGGCCACGCCCGGCCGGGGCTTCGGCCCCTCGGGCGAGGGTTACGCCCGTTTCGCCCTGGTCCAGGAAGCCGCCCGGCTCAAGGAGGCCTCGGCCCGGCTGGCCAGGCTGAAATTCTGATGCCGGGAGAAACCCCGGCCGCCCTCATCGGCCTGGGGGCCAATTTAGAGAACCCGGCCGGAATGATCGCCGCGGCCTTGGAGCGCCTGGCCGCCGGCCCTGGCCTTAAGCTCCTGGCCGTCTCCTGTCTCTATTTGAGCGAGCCCCAGGGCGGGCCGGAGGGCCAGGACTGGTATCATAACGCCGCGGCCGCCTTCGCCTCCGCCCTGGCCCCGCGGGAGCTTCTGGCCAGGCTTCTGGCCGTGGAGGCGGATTTGGGCCGCCGCCGCGGGGAAAAGAACGGCCCCCGGGCCATCGACCTGGATTGGCTGGCCCAAGGCGATCTGGTGGTGGACGAGCCGCCGGAACTTATCGTCCCCCACCCCCGGCTGGCCGAGCGCAGATTCGCCCTGGCCCCCCTCGCCGAAGTGGCCCCCGGGTGGCGCCACCCCCGCCTGGGCCTCTCGGCCCGGGAACTTCTGGCGGCCCTGCCGGCCGCCGGCCAGGGCCTTAAAAAGCTGGGGCTCCCGGCGGTCCGCCTGGAGCCTAGGACCGGGTAAAAGATTCATCCGGCTGGAAGGATACCTTTGAAAAATCGGCTCCCAGGGAACTTATTAAGGCGAAAGAAATGCTCCGTTTACTTGGCGTGACCCTCCTCTTCGGGCTCATCTTCGGTCTGGCCCGCTCCTTCGGGCGGCCGGACCCGGCCCGGTCCGAGGAAGTCCAGGAACTGGTCCAGGACGCCCTGACCCGGGTATATTTCCCCAAAAGCGCGGCCGTCAAGGTCGTCCGGGGCGGGGAGACGCTTCACTTCCAGAACCGGGAAAACCGCGACCGGTTTCTGAGCCAGAACAGGTGAAGCCCGTGGCTTGGATTTTGAACCTTCCCCGGCCCGCCGCCGGCCGGCCAGGCGGCGGGGGAAAACTCGCCTGGGGCGCGGCCCTGTGGCTGATTTTAGCCCCGGCCCTCCCGGCCTGGGCCGGAGAGGGCCTCTTCGCGCCCCGGGCCGGGGAGGCCCCGTCCCGGGCGGAGGTTTGGGAAAAACCCTATTGGGCGGCCGAAACCCGGCTGGAGGGCCGCCCCTATTTCCAAGCCGAGGCGGGCGCCCGGGAACAGCCCTATTGGCAAGGGCGGGAGGACCGGGAAGAGGCCCCCTACTGGCTGAGCCGGGCCGAGGCCCGGGAACGGCCCTACTGGGAACCGGCGCCCGAAAGGGTGGAAATAATCACCCCGGCGGGCGGCGGTCCGGCCGCCGCCCCGCCCGAGCCGGAGCCTTCCAGGGAACCCCTGACCATCTCCTACTTCATGTTCCAGGACGAATCGGGAGTCAAACACCTGTCCAATGTCCCGGTCGATCCCCGCTACCGCGAGTTCACCGTGAGCATCCGGCTGCAGCGGGGCCTGGCCGCCGCCGGGGCGGGCCAGCTGCGCTTCACTCCTGAAAACCTGCGGCCCGTCATTCTCCAGGCCGCCGGGGTTTACGGCCTGGACCCGGCGCTCATCGCCGCGGTCATCAAGTCGGAATCGGCCTTCGACGCCCACGCCGTCTCCTGGGCCGGGGCCCAGGGCCTTATGCAGCTCATGCCCTCCACGGCCCGGGACATGGATTGCGCCGACCCCTTCGACCCGGCCCAGAACGTCATGGCCGGCAGCCGCTACCTGCGCCTCATGCTCGACGCCTTCGACGGCGACCTGGCCCTGGCCGTCGCCTCCTACAACTGCGGCCCCGAACGGGTCAGGCGCCTCTGGCGGGTGCCCGACATCCCGGAGACCAGGAATTACGTCGCCATCGTCTCCCGCAACTACGAGCGTTACAAAGGCCAGTTCTAAGAGCCCGCCCGCGCTTTGGAAATGAGACCGTCCATGACCTGTATCCTGAACCGCCGCTGGCTGCCCAACGCCGTCACCGTCGGCCGGCTGGCGGCCGCGCCCCTCATCGTCCTGCTCCTGACCGTTTATCCCGGGGGCGCGCCCTGGATCTCGGGCCTCGCCGCCCTGGTTTTCCTGGCCGCGGCCCTGACCGACCTTCTCGACGGCTACCTGGCCCGGCGCTACAACCTGGTCAGCACCCTGGGCAAATTCCTGGACCCCCTGGCCGACAAGCTCCTGGCGGCTTCGGCCCTCATCATGCTTCTGCCCCTGGGCCGCGCCCCGGCCTGGATCGTCTTTCTCATCCTGGCCCGGGAACTGGCCGTCACCGGGCTCCGGGCCGTGGCCGCGGAAAAGGGGCTGGTCATCCCGGCCTCGGATTCGGGCAAGCGCAAGACCCTGGCCCAGAACATCGCCATCTTCTGCCTCCTGTGGCACCACCCTCTCCTGTGGGCGCGCGCCGCCCTGGTGGGCCAGGCCATTCTCTATGTGGCCCTGGTCATGACCTATTGGTCGGCCGTCCTTTACTTTCTGAACTACCGGCGGGCCGTCCGCCAGGGCTAAAGCCTTTGTCTTGCCCTTGACATTATTTCCAAATTATGATTCAATACAAAGTTCAATTCGCCCGGCCGGACTGACGGAACCCGAAGTTCCCTGAAGTTCCGGCCGGTTCCGGCTCTGAAAAGGCCGGCGGAGCCACCGCCCTCGCCCGGGCGGGAGCGGCCACCC
>JAITUX010000197.1 GCA_031286085.1 Candidatus Adiutrix sp.
AGTATTTCTGGCAGTTGCGGCATTGGGCGATCTGGCCCAGGTAGGTGTCGTCCATCTGGTAAATCTTGCCGCAATGTTCGCACTTGGTCTTGATTTTCATGCTGAAAACCCCCGGGGAATCATCAATGGGCCTTCCCCCCGTTCATTATAGCTTATTTCAACTTTCTTCGACAATTAAAAATGCGGCGGAGGCTCCGTCATTTTATGAGAGTGAAGGTCGGCTTGCCCGGCGGCTGGTTTTTGGGGGTCCGGCCGCGTCCGTCAACCGGCGCCTCGCCGCCGCCCTCATCCTGGAAGGCTTCGAAGTTCACGGCCTTGATGAAGACCTTCCGCCCGCCCATGGTGAAGACTTCCCGCCCGGTGAAATGGGGCGTCTGCAAAATGATGGTCCGGGCCTGGGGCGGGATTTCCAGGAAGACGAAACGGACGTGCCACCATTCGTCCCGTTTGGAGAGGTCGGGGTCAAAGCCCATCACCCGGGCGAAGCTTATGTTTATCTGGCCGTTTTCGGCCTCCCGGAGGAAAATCACCGTGTCGCCGCTTGAAGTGCTGTCCTTCATCGGCACCTGGAATTGGATTTCCTCAATCACTTTTTCCATCATGGCGTCAATCCTGACTTGGCTTCGTCCGGCGGGGCCGGGCCGGGGGTTTTAGGCGCCTTGGGCGGGGCGGGGCGCCAGAAGCCGCCGCTGGAAAAGGCGGTCCAGGCCCATTTAAGCCAGCCGACCAGGCTGTAGGCCAGCCACAGGGACCAGGCCAGCATCAGGGCCTTGTAATACCACACGGACACCGAAAAGGCCCGGCCCTGGGGCCAGGGGCCGGCCAGCCTGTCCGTGAACCAGGTCAGGCGCCGGCCGTAGGAGCCGCCGCCGGCGATGACCATATCCGGGTTGCGGAGCAGGCCGTTTTCAATGCCCTTGTAGAGCAGGTAGAAGGACAGGGCGCTCCAGAGGATAAGGCCGGCCTGGGCCGGGTTGAAAAACCGGCTCGGGGCCGCCCGCCGGCGCAGCCCCAGAACCAGGAGCCAGCCGGCCACGGCCAGGGCGGCCAGGAGGTGGAACTGGATAAGCCCCCAGGACAGGAGGAACCAGGAGAACCAGCCCAAGGGGGTCAGGGAAAGGCGGCCCAGGCCCAGGGAGGCCAGGAAAACCACGGCCAGGATGGACCAGAAGAGCACGGCCGGGCCGGCCAGGGGGCCCCAAGTCCAGAGAATCCAGCGGTTTTGCGGCAGAACCAGGGTGGTGGTCACATTGGCGGTCGGCAGGCCCAGGTCAATGGCGGGCGTTTCGCTCAAAGGGCCTAAGGGGGTTTCCCTATCCCAGGTCACCGCAAGCTCGTGCGGCCCGGCGCTCAATGGCGCGGTCAGGGCCGGGGCTTCCGGGTCCCGGGCCGCCTGGCCCAGGGGCACGGAGCGCCCGTCCACGGTGAATTCCCGGACTTCCGACCCTTCCGGCAGGGGGAAGGTGAAGGGGCCGCCCTGGCTGGCCCGGACCTGGAAACTCAAGGCCGCCGTTTGCCTGGTTTCCCCAAGGGTCAGGGTCAGGTCGCCCCGGTCCGCCACCAGGTAGAGGCCGGGCACCGGCTGGGGCCGGCTCACGTTAAGGTTCAGGCTATCGCCGGGCCAGGGCCGCCACTGGGGCTGCCAGAAGCCTTCCCGGGTATGGTGAACGGGCACCAGGCCCTCGGGCTCCACCCGCCAGATGGGGGAGGCGTCCAGGGACCAGCTTTCACTCCAGGGGCCTTCTTCGGCGGTCAGGGTCAGGGCCGGGGCCGCCTCCAGGCTGGACTCCCAGGCGGCCTGGGAATCCTGGGGCCCGAAGCTGACCGTCACCCGGCCCTTTTCGCTGAAGACTCCGCCGACCGGGTTTTCGCCGGGCAGGAGGGGCAGGTTCAGGCTCACCGGGGCCCCGGCGGGGGTCAGGCGGCTGACCACGGTGGAGACCCGCCAGTCCAGGCCCAGGGACAGGGTGCGCCGCACCAGGAAGAAGGGCGAGAGGTTGAGGCCGGCCCCGCCGGTCTCGCCCGCCTCTTCTCCCCCCGTCCACTGGCGCAGGGAGCGGACCAGGAGGGTCCGGCCGCGCGGCCGCCCGTCCGGTTCCAGCCCTTCCACCCGCCAGTCCCCGCCTTCGGCCTCCACCCGCTGGGGCTGGCCTTCCGGCGGAAAATTCAAATCGAAGGACTGGAAGGCGGGGCCTGGTTTTTTCAGCCGGCCCGCCAGTTTCAGGTGGTGGCGGCCCGGCGGGACCAGGGTCAGCCAGCGGTCCTGGATTTCTATGAGGGGCAGCTCCGGGCCGTTGTCCAGGGTGAGGCTCCGGGGCCGGAAGACGTTCCGGTCCAGGGCCGGCAGGGGTATGATTTCCTCCTGGCCGGCTTCCACGGTCAAATCCAGCTCCAGGCTTTCGGCGGCCAGGTTCAGGCGCAGGTGGGGCAGGCCGGCCGGGGGCAGGGGTTTTCTTTCCAGAAGGCGGGCCTGGTAGGCCTTAAGGATATCCTGGTCGGGCCAGGTTCCTCCGGCCGCCAGGGCCGGAGAGGCCCAAAGGGCGGCCAGAATCAGGCTGGCCGCGGCCGCGGCCGGGCGGGAAAGTCCCCCTGGCCGAGGCTTAAGCTTCACTTCCAGGAGGCTTAAGGCTAAAAGGGCCATGAGGATAAGGCGCAGCCCGCCCAGAAGCCGCCAGGCGGCCGGGCCATAGACATAGAGGCGGACCTCCTGGTCGGCGCCGACGGTTTCATTGTAATACAGGCGGATTGAGCGCCAGTTCCAGGCGGGCCGGGGCAGGCTGTTCTGCGCCTTGGCGTCCGGGGCCTGGCTAAGGCGCACCATCTGGTTGCCGGCCCGCGTCATGGCCAGGCCGCTGAGCGAGGCGGCCGAGGCCGGCCCGGGCGGAGATCCAAAGCGTGCGCTTTTCTTAATCTCCGGGGCTTGGGCGGAGTCTCTGGATTCCATGTCCGGCGCGTCGGCCGGCGGCTCTGGGGATTCTTCTGGGAACGACGTGGTCTCGAGGGCGTATTGGTCGTAGCGGGCGGCCCGGCCATAAGCTTTCGGCGCGGCCTCGCCGGGCCAGGCGATTTCCTGGCCCGGCCAGTATTCCGGGTTTTCCAGTTGGGGGTGGAGGGTGACCCGGGCCTGGTGGATGATGAAGAGGGCGGCCAGGACCACCAGGGTCAGGGCGGCCGCCAGGCGCCAGAGCCGGACCAGGGCGCGGGCCTTCCGGGCGGTTTCGGGCAGGATTTTCAACAGGGCCGCCGTGGCCAGGAGGTGGAGAAAGACCAGGCGGGGGGCCAGGGGTTCATGGTAGCCCAGGACCAGGGCGGCCAGGGCCAAAAGGCCGATGGCCGGCCGGTAAAGGCGGGCCGCGGCGATGGAGATGAGCAGGACCAGGAAGAAGTCCAGGGTGCCCCAGGCCCCGGTCCAGGTGCCGGAGGCGCTGTCCGGGGAATACTGCCGGGCCTCGGCCCCGGAGACGTGGAGCAGGTGGTAGCCGGGGGGCAGGTTAAGGTTCTGGCCCTCGGTTTCCAGGGGGTGGTCCCAGCCCGAGGCCGGCAGGCGGCCGGAGAAGTCTTCCAGCCGCAGATCCGCCTCCAGGTTGACGCGGCCCTCCCGCAGTTGCAGGCCGGGGGCCTGGCCGCCCCGGGAGTCGGTCTGCCAGGTTATGACCTGGGGTTCGCCGTTAAGGCTGGCCTGGGCCAGTTGAAAGGGTTCGGCGGTGTTGAGATGCCACTGGCGGCTGAGCGTTCCTGAGAGGTGGTCGCGGCAGGAAAGGCCCCGGCCGTCGTAGTCCAGCCAGCATTCCCGGTTGAGGCGGAGCTGGTCGGGCGGGGGGTCGGGATCGCCCTGGCGGAGGGTGGTGAAGGTCAGGGCGCCGCCGGGGGGCACCGCGTAGATGGGAAAGTTCCGCCAGGCCGGGTGGAAATCCGCCTGGGAGGGGTCGATTTGTTCCGCCCCGGAAATTTCGGCCAGCCGGAGTTCCGGCTTGGCCTGGAAGGCCCAGTATTCCTCTTCCCCGCCGTTGGCCGGCCCGATGGTTTGGGGCCGGCCTTCGGCCCGGCTGTCCAGAAAGATGTCGAACACGCCCGGTTTGACCCTCACCCGGAGGCCCCCGTCCGCCAGTTGGGCCGGGAGGGGTGAAGAGAGGAAGGAGGCTTTGGTCCCCGGAAGTAAGGCCTGGTTAAGGATTACTTCCCGTTCCCGGCCGCTGACGATGAGTTTAAGGCGGGTGCTTACCTGGATGGGCTGCTCGTCCCGGATAAGGCGGTTGACCGTGACCGCCAGGCGGTCGGCGTCCGCGGCCGCTTCCGCCGGGCCGTCCTGGGGCGCGGAACTAAGCCACAGGCGGGCCGAGTTGGATTGGTAATCGGCTTCCAGGGGCGGGAAATCGAGGCTCCGGCCGTTGACTTTCAAGTTGAGGGCGAAGCCCAGGGGCAGCCGGATGGTTTCGGGCAGGCGGGGCCATTTGAATTCGCCGGTCAGGGTGTGGCGGCCGGCCGGCAGGAAGACCCGCGGCTCTTCCCGGCCCAGCACCATGACCGGGGCGCCGTCGGCCCGGCGCACCTCCCGCGGCCAGGCCCCCGGCTCTCCGGGCAGGGGGAAGGCCATTTCCCGTTTCAAGTCGAAGACGGCGGTGAAACGGCCGCCTTGGCCGTCCAGGTCCAGGGCCAGGCTCACGGGCCAGGCGCAGCGGTGGATCAGGGCGTGGTCGGGC
>JAITUX010000215.1 GCA_031286085.1 Candidatus Adiutrix sp.
AAAAAACCCCTTTCAGGTTAGCGGCCAAAAAAACCGCGCAACCTGAAAGGGGATTCATGTATTCCCTGGCGCCGCTTTATTTAAAGCGGCTTTTGAACCAAGGAAGGAACCAAACTGGAGCGGGAAACGGGATTTGAACCCGCGACTTCAACCTTGGCAAGGTTGCACTCTACCACTGAGTTATTCCCGCCTTTAACGGCGCCAAGCGGCCTCCACAACCGAAGCCATTCAAAATCAAGGCCCTTGGGCCGGCAACTTGGCATAAGCCTGATTTTTATACAATAAACAGGCCGGGCCTGTCAATGAATTTTTGCCTGGGGCCGTCGGCCCCAGACCCCATAACCGGCGGACGATGAACCAACGCTGAGGCCCATGGCCGATGCCTGAAGGCCGGTGGAATTTGAAGCGCCCAGGGCTGAGCCCTGGACCCAGGCCGGCGGTAACTAATTGCTTAAATCCGTGAGCCAGGGCGAGGCGGGGTCGGTGTATTCGGCCCGGATACGCCGAAGCAGTTCCCGGGCCACCGGCCCGGGCCGGCCCGAGCCCAAGGGTTCGCCGTCCCAGGTCACTATGGGCAGGGCGTCCGTGGAGGTGGAGCAGACCAGGGCCTCGGCGGCCTGGCGGGCCATGTCCCGGGTCAGGCCCGCGTGGCGCACGGCTTTAAGCCGGCCCTCCCGGACCAGGCCCCCGGCCAGGGCCATGAGCCGCTTCAAGGTGGTGCCGTTCAAAATAAGGCTCCAGTCCGGGGCCAGGAATTCCCCGTCCCGGGAGACGAGGGCGATGTTCTCCGTGGAGCTTTCCGTCATCAGGCCGTCGCGGCCGAAGCAGACCGCGTAGTCGGCCCCGGCGTCCAGGGCCGCCTTCTTGACCAAGACGTTCTGGATGTAGGAGCAGGTCTTCATGGTGGCCACGACGGGGTCCTTGGCCAGGAAGGGCGCGGTGATGACCCGGACCCCGTTTTCATATTTTTCCGGGGCCGGCGGCTTAAGGCGCAGCACGGTGACCAAAAGCAGGCCGACCGGGCTTTCGTAGGGGCTGGAGGTGAAGCCGCCCGGCCCCCGGGAGATGGTCACCCGCACCAGGACGTCCTTTTCGCCGCCGGCCCGGAGAGTGTCGCGCAGGATGGAGCCGAGGCTCTCAAATTCCGGGGGCGTTTTTATGGCCAGGAGGGCCGCGGTGGCCTTAAGCTTTTCCAGGTGGTCGTCCAGGCAGTAGGCCCGGCCGCCCAGGCACTTGAAGACCTCGAAGACCGCGTCGCCCCGGTGGACCATGTGGTCGTCCGCCGGCACGTTCCACAGGGCCGGGTCGGTGACTATGCCGCCAATCTGGCTGGAATACATGGCCAGGTAGGCGGCCTGGTAGGGGCGGCGGAAGCGGTCCAGGGCCTGGAAGTATTCGTCGCGGGTCAAGACGGGGGTGGTCACGGCTGTCCTCCGGTTTTTTTCAGGGCGGCCACGGCGGCGCGGTAATCCGGCGCGCCGTAAAGCCGGGAGCCGCTGACCAGGACGTCGGTCCCCGCCGCCAGGAGTTCCCGGGCGTTGTCTTCGGCCACCCCGCCGTCCACTTCTATGAGGATGGCGCGGCCGGCCAACAGGCTTTTCAGCCGCCGGACCTTGGCCGGGGTCTCGGGGATGAACTCCTGGCCGCCGAAGCCGGGGTTGACGCCCATGATGACCGCCAGGTCCAGGTAATTGAGCACGGGTTCCAGGACTTCCACCGGGGTGGAGGGGGTGAGGGCCAGGCCGGTCCGGACCCCGGCCGCCTTGAGGGCCGTGAGGACCCGGTGGACGTGGGGGGTGGCCTCGAAGTGGAAGCTGACCAGGTCGGCCCCGGCCTTGGCGCACTCAAGGCCGTAAGTCAGGGGGTCGTTTATCATCAGGTGGACGTCCAGGAACCCGGTTGAGGCCCGCCGGGCCGCGGCCACCAGGAGGGGGCCGAAGGTCAGGTTGGGCACGAAGGCGCCGTCCATGACGTCCAGGTGGTGCCAATCGGCGCCGGCGTCCTCCATGGCCCTGAGTTCCTCGCCCAGCCTGACCAGGTCGGCCGAGAGGACGGAGGGGGCCACCAGGGGGGCGCTCATGAATTCTCCCGGGCCGTTTTTTTCTTGCTTCTGCCGGGCTCCGGCGGGGCGGGCTTGGGGCTGTCCGGAAAATCTTCCCGGGTGACCACGGTTATGCCCCGGGGGGTGACGTGGAAACGCCGGCTGTCCGCCTTGGGGTTCAGGCCTATCTCGGTGCCGGCCGGAACCCTGGCCCCGTCGGCGATGATGGTTTTTTTGATCTTGCAAAACCGCCCGATGTCCACATTCTCCATGATCACGGATTCGTCCACCTCGGCCCCGCGGTGGACGGCGACGTTGTAGGAGAGGACGCTGTTGCGCACCGTGCCGCCGCCGATGACGCTGCCGTGGGCCACCAGGGAGTCCAGGGCCTGGCCCTGGAGGTATTTGCCGTTTTCCATGACCGACAGGGTCTTGACCGGGGGGAACTGGCGCTGCAGGGTGCGCATGGGCCAGCGGACGCCGTAGAGGTTGAAGTAGGGGGTCAGGCCGCAGAGGTCCATGTTGGCGTTCCAGAAGGCGTCGAGGTTGCCCACGTCGCGCCAGTAGCCGCAGTCGGGGGCCACGGCCACGGGCCGTTCCGCCCGGCTGCCGCCCTCGTCGGTGAAGAAGACCACTTCGTCGATGCGGTTTTCCCGGCGGTAGGGGTAGGCGGTGACCTTGTGGGTCTTGAGAATGAAGGGCAGGATATCCTTGCCGAAGTCCGGCTTGTCGTCGCGCCTCAAGAGATCGAAGAGCACCTCGGCCTTGAACAGGTAGATGCCCATGGAGACCAGGCTGTGTTCCGGGTCGCCGGGGATGGCGGCCGGGTTTTTCGGTTTTTCCTGGAAGCCCGTGACGTTGTATTTCTTGTCCACTTCCAGCACGCCGTATTCCTGGGCCTGGGCCCGGGCGGTCTCTATGACGGCGATGGTGACGTCCGAGCCCGTCCGTTCGTGGCAGTCCTTGAACAGGGCGTAATTCATCTTATAGACGTGGTCGCCCGAAAGAATAAGGAGATGCCGGGGGTTTTCCCCCTCGATGAGGCCGAGGTTCTGGCGTATGGAATCGGCCGTGCCCTGGTACCACTTGTCGCCGGTCATCATCTGGGGGGGCACGATGCGCAGGAAATGGCCCAGGTCGGCGCTGAAGATGTTCCAGCCGGTTTCCAGGTGCTGGATAAGGGTCTGGCTCTTGTATTGGGGCAGGACCAGGATTTTGTAAACTTCGGAGTTTATGCAGTTGGAAAGGGTGATGTCCACCAGGAGATAAAGGCCGCCGAAGGGTATGGCGGGCTTGCTGCGGGAGGCGGTCAGGGGCATCAGCCTCTCCCCCTTGCCGCCGGCCATGATCAGGGCCATAACATTTTTCATCGCCCGAACCTCTGTATAAACGCTCGCTTTCATAATTATAGGGAGTCCGCCGGAAAACCACAAGCGAAAACCGGGCCTTGAGTTTTGGGAGGAAATATAGTAAAGCTGGAATTATATTGTTGACCGGCCCCCTGGGAAACGGGCCGGTCTTTCACGCTTGGCCGGGTTTCCCATAAAGGCCCCGGGCGCTTTTGCCGGTCTTAATCGGCGGCCAAGACAGGAGGATAGTAATGATAGAAGTCAGGTTCCACGGCCGGGGCGGGCAGGGGGCGGTCACTTCGGCCGAACTCATGGCCCGGGCGGCCATCGGCGGGGGGAAATACGCCCAAGCCTTTCCAAGTTTCGGCCCGGAGCGCCGCGGGGCGCCGGTGACGGCCTTCCTGCGCATTTCCGAAACGCCCATAAAAGTGAGGGAGAAGGTTTACGCCCCTGACGTGGTGGTGGTGCTGGACCCCAGCATCATGAACGTGACCAAGGTTGACGCCGGCCTCAAGGACGGCGGAGTTCTCGTCATCAATTCCGCCAAGCCGGCGGCGGAACTCAGGAAGTCTTTCGGCTTCAAGCAGAAGATGGCCACCATCGACGCCCTGCGCATCGCCCTGGAGGAACTTGAGGCCCCCATAACCAACACCGTCATGATGGGGGCCCTGTCCAAGGTCGCGCAAGTGGCCACCCCGGAGCAAGTGCGCGGGCCCCTGGAAGAGCGTTTCGGGCCGGGCCTGGCGCCCAAAAACCTCAGGGCCTTTGAACGGGCCTATGAAGCGGCCAAGGCGGAGGGCTGACCATGAGCGCAAAAACCATCGTGACCACGGAAGCCTTGATGAAGGTCGGCGATCTGCCCCTGGGCCTGACGGTCCAGCCCGGTTCGACCGTCGATTTCAAGACCGGCGACTGGCGTTCGGCCCTGCCGGTCCTGGACCGCGAAAAATGCTCCTACTGCGGTTTCTGCTACGTCTATTGCCCGGACGGCGTCTATCAGGACATGGGGCCTGAGAAATACTACAAGCCCGACCTGGATTACTGCAAAGGCTGCGGCGTCTGCGCCCATGAATGCCCCAAGAAGTGCATCCAGATGGTCATACAGGAGGTTTAGCCGTGAGCGCACCCAAAGGCAAAAGCGACTCCGCCCGGGCGATCGGCCTGGAAGTCTCCCTGGCCATAGCCGAGGCGGTCAAGCTGGCCGAAGCCGAGGTGGTGGCCGCCTACCCCATCACCCCCCAGACCCACATCGTGGAACATCTCTCCGAACTGGTGGCCAACGGTGAACTTACGGCCGAATACGTCCCCGTGGAATCGGAACAGTCGGCCATGAGCGCCTGCATCGGCGCCGCGGCCGCCGGGGCCCGCACCTTCACCTCCACCAGTTCCCAGGGCCTGCTCCTCATGGCCGAGATGCTCTACATCGCCTCCATACTGCGCCTGCCCATAGTCATGGCCATGGTCAACCGGGCCATAAGCGGGCCCATCAACATCTGGAACGACCATTCGGACGCCATGAGCGTCCGGGACTGCGGCTGGATCCAGGTTTTCGCCGAGACCGGGCAGGAGGCCGTCGATCTCACCATCATGTCCTTCCGCATCGCCGAGGACCCGGGCGTGCTCTTGCCCCTCATCGTGAACCTGGACGGCTTCACCCTGTCCCACTTCATTGAGCCCGTAATCCTGCCCGAGGCCGCCGAGGTCCGCCGCTTTCTGCCGCCCTACGAGACCGCCCACAAGCTGGATATCCAGAACCCCTTGTCCCTGGGCGCCTTGGGCGGCCCGGAAATCTATACCGAGGCCCGCCGGGCCCTGGATTTGGCCCTGACCGGGGCCAAGCCCCGCATCCAGCGTGTTTTCGACGATTTCGCCAAGGTCTTCGGCCGCCAATACAAGCTGGTGGAGACCTACCGGACCGAGGGCGCGGAAACCATACTGGTGACCATGGGCTCCATTTCCGAAACGGCCATGACCGCCGTGGACGAAATGCGCGAGGCCGGCCAGAAGGTGGGCCTGGTCCGCCTCCGGCTGTGGCGGCCCTTCCCGGTGGAGGAATTCCGGGCGGCCGTGGCCGGCGCCAAGAACCTGGCCGTGATCGACCGGGCCATGATCCTGGGCTTCCCCGAGGGGCCCGTGGCCACGGAAATCAGGGCGCTTCTGTATCACGAGAAGAACCGGCCCCACATGACCAACTTCATCCTGGGCCTGGGCGGGCGCGACGTTCCGCGCAGCCACTTCAAACACATCGTCGAAAGGGTCAGGGAACTGGGGGCCTCCGGGCGCCAGGGCCGCTATGAACTGGTGGGGGTGCTGGAATGAAATCCGCGGAAGTGCAATTCGAGAAAGTTACGGCCAAGACCTTCCCCAAGGGGCCGGATTCCCTGGCCCCCGGCCACCGGGCCTGCCAGGGCTGCGGCGAGGTGCTGGCCCTGCGCCTCATGGTCAAAGCCCTGGGCCTGGATTTCATGGCCGTTTCGGCCACCGGCTGCATGGAGGTGTGCACCAGCCCCTTCCCCCAGTCGGCCTGGCGCATGCCTTGGATCCACGTGGCCTTTGAAAACGCGGCCGCCGTGGCCGGCGGGGTGGATGCGGGCAACGTCATCCGCCGCCGCAAGGGCAAGATGCCGGACCGGCGCATTCCGGTGGTGGCCTTCGCCGGCGACGGCGGCACGGCCGACATCGGCCTCCAGGCCCTCTCCGGGGCCCTGGAGCGTTACCATGAGAACCTGGTCTATGTCTGCCTGGACAACGAGGCCTACATGAACACCGGCATCCAGCGCAGCTCGGCCACCCCCTTCGGGGCCAGCACCACCACCTCGCCGGCCGGCAAGGTCTCCAAGGGCCAGAACACCTGGAAAAAGAATATGCCGGCCATCGCCGCGGCCCACAACATACCCTACGTGGCCACGGCCAGCCCGGCCTATCACCTGGACATGATGAACAAGATCCGCCGGGCGGCGGCCATTCCCGGCCCGGCCTACCTCCACGTTTACGCCCCCTGCCCCACCGGCTGGCGCATGAAATCGGAACTGGCCGTCGAAAGCGCCCGCCTGGCCGTCAAGAGCCGGGTCTTCCCCCTCTACGAGGTCATCGACGGCCGGTATATCCTGAACCAGAAGGTGGACGAACCCGTGCCCCTGGGCGACTATCTCAAGCCCCAGGGCCGTTTCCGCCACCTCTCGGAACAGGATATCGCCCTCATAAGCGAACGGGTCAACCGGGAATACGAACACCTGGCCAAGCTGGCGGAAACCTTCAGCGAGCCCAGTTTTTGAGTTTTTAATCCCGTTAGAGCCAAAGAAAGAAGGTCCGGCCCCGCCGGACCTTCTTTCTTTGATGCTCTAATACATCTGGCGGCGTTCGCTGGAGGAGCCTAAGCCCAGCATTTCCCGGTACTTGGCCACGGTGCGGCGGGCTATGTCGATGTTGGAGCCGCGCAGTATTTCCACAATGCGCTGATCGCTCAAGGGTTTCTTGGGGTCTTCGGCCCCTATTATCTGCCTGATGCGGTTCTTGACGCTCTCGGAGGAGAGGGCCTCCCCCTGGAAGCGGCTGATGGGGTTGTCGAAGAAGTATTTAAGCTCGAAGAGGCCCTGGGGGGTGTAAACATACTTGTTGGTGGTGACCCGGCTGATGGTTGACTCGTGGAAGCCCAGGTCCGAGGCTATGTCGCGGAGAATCAGGGGCTTCAGGTGCTCCACCCCGTAATCCAGAAAGTCGCGCTGGGCCTTGAAAATGGCCTCGGCCACGCGGTAGATGGTGCGCTGGCGCTGGTGGAGGCTGCGGATGAGGAAGGCCGCCCCGCGGAGTTTTTCGCTCAGGTATTTCCTGGTCTCCACCTCGGCCGACTTGTTGGCCAGGAGCTGGCGGTATTCGCGGGACAGGCGCAGCTTGGGCAGCCCGTCCTCGTTCAGGGAGATGACGTATTCGCCGCCGGCCTTGGTGATGTAAACGTCGGGGGTTATGTAAACGGGGTCGGTGTTGTGGTAGGCCCGGCCCGGCCGGGGTTCCAGGGACCGGATGGCCTCGACGGCCGCGGCCACGTCCTCCTTGGCGGCCCCCAGGGCCCGGCAGAGGCCGGCGAGGTCCTTTTTCTCCAGAAGGCCCAGGTGGCGGCGGCAGATTTCGGCGGCCAGGCTCTCGCCCAAATCCAGGCGCCCGAGCTGCAGAAGCAGGCACTCGGCCAGGTCGCGGGCGGCCACGCCGGGCGGGTCTAGTTCCTGTATCCGGGCCAGCACGGCGGCCATTTCCTCTTCGGTCGCCCCGGCTTCGGCGGCCATTTCCGCCACCGTGGCCTCCAGGTAGCCGTCGTCGCCGAGGTTGCCGATGACTTGGGCGCCCAGGGCCAAATCCCGCTCGTTTTGGGCCGCGAAGCGCCACTGCCAGCTCAGGTGGTCGGCCAGGGAGGTCTTGGCGGCCACGAAGCTTTCGAAGCCGGGGGTCTCCTCCGGGGTCTCGTGGCTGCCGACGTTAAGCCGGGTCGAAGGGGCGCTGGAGTATTCGCCCAGGTAGCTTTCCCAGTCGAATTCCTCGCGCACGGCGGTTTCGCTGGCGCCGGCCGAATCGGCGAACTCGTCGCCGGCCCGGCTCTCGGAATCCGGGGTCTGTCCGCCGGCCGGGTCGGCCAGGGATTCGCGGGCGGCGGCTTCGGCGCTGTCGGGGGGCGGGGTCAGCTCCAGCATGGGGTTGACCAGTATTTCCTGGTTGAGTTCCTCCACCAGTTCCAGCTGGCCCAACTGCAGGAGGCGTATGGCCAGCTGAAGCTGGGGGGTCATGACCATGACCTGGGCTTGTTTTTGGGAGAGTCTCAGATCCAGGGCCATGGTTTTCTATCTCATCTTTAAAATAAGCTCTGCGAAGTCGTGCAATTCATCCGCCATTCTAAATCGGCCGGCCGGCGCCGGGAGGTTATAGTGTGAAGTCGCGGCCCAGGTAGATGCGGCGCACGGTTTCGTCCTCGGCCAGTTCCCGGGGCCGGCCTTCCCGGAGCACCTGGCCGTTGTTGATGATATAGGCCCGGTCGCAGACGTTCAAGGTTTCCCGGACGTTGTGGTCGGAGATGAGGATGCCCAGGCCCCGGGCGCGCAGAAGCAGGATCAGGTTCTGGATGTCGCCGACGGCGATGGGGTCTATGCCGGCGAAGGGTTCGTCGAAGAGGAGAAAGACCGGGGTCAGGGCCAGGGCCCGGGTTATCTCCAGGCGCCGGCGCTCGCCGCCGGAGAGGGCCAGGGCCTTGTTCTTGGCCAGGTGGCTCAGGTTGAGTTCCGCGAGGAGGGCCCTTAGCCGGGCCTGGCGCTCCTCGGCGGTCATATCCAGGGTTTCCAGGATGGCCATGACGTTGTCCTCCACCGAGAGGCGGCGGAAGACCGAAGGTTCCTGGGGCAGATAGGTCAGGCCCAGGCGGGCCCGCTGATACATGGGGGCGCCGGTCAGGTCGTGGTCGTTGAGCAGAACCGTGCCTTCGTCGGGGGCGGCCAGGCCCACCAGGAGGTAAAAGGTGGTGGTCTTGCCCGCGCCGTTGGGGCCCAGGAGGCCGCAGATCTCGCCGGTGGCCAGGGCCAAATCCACGTCGTTGACCACCTTGCGGTGGCCGTAGGCCTTGACCAGGCCGCTGCCCACCAGCCGCTGGCCGCCCGGGGCCTGAAGAGCCGCCGTCATTTGGCGGCCTCGCCGCCTTGAACAGCGGTTTTGGCCCGCGGCCGGGGCCCGCTTTCCACCACGCTTCTGCGCCCGTCCAGGAAATAGGTTATCCGGTGGCCGGTCAGGGAATCCCGGTTCTGCCAGACCCGGGCGTTGCCGGTGAGAATGAGGCGGCGGGGGGTGCTTTGGGGCAGGTAGAGGGCGCGGTCGCCTACGGCCTGGTTGGGGCCGTCAACCATTTTGACCCGGCCGAAACCTTCCACCCTATCGATTTCCCGGCCGCCGGAGGCCAGGGGCAGGGATTCGGCCTCTTTCCGGCCGGCTGAAGGCGGGAGGTAGAAAACCTTCATCCGGTCGCAGGTCAGGGTCAGGCTGTTCTGGCGGGCCGCCACCGAGCCGATGAACTGTATCACGCCGGCCGCGTCGTCGGCTTCCAGGCGGTCGGAGGAGATGGAGATGGGCCCGCGGGGCTCCTGCGGGGCCTTCGGCCTGACCTGGCCGGCGGCCGGAGCCGCCATAACCAGGATAGCCAGGGCCGGGACCGCCAGGCGGGCCGCCGCTCTTCGCACCGTTTCTTTCACTGTCTTTTCACTGTCCCCCAAATTAGCCTGAAGGCGGCCAGCCCGCCGCCCAAGGCGTTTTGCGGGCGGCCTTTGACTGGCCAAACCGTCAAAACTGAAGCCGCACCGGGCCCTCCATGGTCAGGCTCCGGTCATGGGTATTATAGACAAAGGCCGAACCGGCCAGGTCGGATTCCGGGCGGGCATAGCAGAAAGGGCTTTCGCCGAGAAGACGCCCGGCCTCGAATTCCATGACCAGCCGCTCGGAGGTCAGAACGCCGCCGCCGTTCTCCACCA
>JAITUX010000072.1 GCA_031286085.1 Candidatus Adiutrix sp.
CTCATTATCCGGGCCTCGACTTCCGCGTCCACGGCCGAGAGAGGGTCGTCCATGATGAGATAGGGCGGATCGGGCAGAAGAGCCCGGGCCAGGGCCAGACGCTGTTTCTGCCCGCCAGAAAGGCTAAGCCCCCTCTCACCCACCACGGTCTGAATTCCGTCCGGGAAAAAATCAAGATCTTCTCCCAGGCCGGCGGTTTCAGCCGCGGCCAGCACTTCGGCCGCCGAAGCCGCGGGCCGGCCGAAGGCCACGTTTTCATGGATGGTGCCGTTGAAGAGAAACCCGTCCTGGGGCACGTAACCGAAGCGGGCCCGGAGGTCCTCCAGGGGCCAATCCTCCACCGGCCGGCCGGCCACGCGGATGGTTCCGGGGGGCGCGGTGAAGAGGGACGGGAGCAAGGCGGCCAAGGTGCTTTTGCCGCTGCCCATGGGACCGACCAGGGCGGTGAGCCGGTCGTGGGCCAGGCGCAGGCTCACTTCGACCAGGGCCGGCTTCCGCCGGGTGGGATATTGAAAAGTCAGGCGCTCGATCACGATATCCGTCCGGGTCTCAAGCGGCGGGCCGAGTTTGGGAGGCTCTTCGCCTTCGGCCGTGAAGACGCGGTTCAAGCGGTCCAGGGAGGCCAGGCCCTGCTGCAGAAAGCCGATGATCATGCCCAGGGCGATGAGGGGCCAGGTCAAAAGGGCCAGGTAGCTGATGAAGGCCACGAAGTCGCCGGTGGAGACGCGGCCTAAGACGGTTTCGCGGCCGCCGAAATAGAGCACCAGGGCCAGGGCCAGGTTGCTCATGAAGTGCAGAAAGGGGAAAAAGGTTCCGGCCAGAAGGGCCTGGCGAATGTTCAATCCCATATAGTCCCGCCCGGCCCGCTCGGTTTCCCGGAGGGCCAGAGCGCCAAGGCCCATGGCCCGTATGACCTTGAGGCCGGCCAATTTTTCCCGCACGGTTTCGGTAAGCAAGCCGAAGGAATTCTGCGTTGACAGCACCAGGTAGTAGAGGCGGCGGCCGAGAAAGTGGGTGACCAGGGTTATGGCCGGCAGGGGCAGGACGGCCCAGAGGGTCAGGCGGGGACTGATGGAGACCATGAAGAACAGGGCGGCGCAGCCCAGGAGCAGGGTATCGACGATGCTGATGAGTCCGGTGGCCAGGGCCATGCGGATGTTGTCCATGTCGTTGGTGGCCATGGCCATCAGGTCGCCGCTGGAGTTCTCAAGGTGCCAGCGCGGGGAGAGGCGGATGAGCGTGGCGTAGAGCCGGTCCCGAAGGCCCAGTTCCACCCGCCGGGCGAAGCCCAGGATCAGGTTGCGCCAGACGAAACGCAGCCCGGCCACCATTGCGGCCAGCCCCACGATGAACCTGACTATGGGCCACAGGTCGGCCGGGACGGCCCCGGGAGCCCTCATGAGGTCAATGCCCCGGCCCAGGAGACCGGGAATGAACAACTGGGCCAGATCGCAGCCCATAAGGGCGACGAAGCCCAAGGCCACGCCCGCGAAATGGCGGCGGAAGTAAGGGGCGACTAGTCTTAAGCCGGACATCTGGGAGGTCAGCGGCCGCTTCGGCCCAGGGCCGCCAGCGTGAGGACCAGGTTTTCCAGAAGTATCCGGGGCGGGTGGTCCCCGCTGGAGACCCTGGCCAGGTGGGCTTCTTCCAAGGCGGCCAAGGCTCGGGCCAGGGCCGGCCAGGGCCAGCGGCCAAGCTGCTCCTGGATTATTTTCCTGGTAATGGGGTTGAGTTTGGCCATGAACCTGGGCGTCGGCCAGTCTTCGGCGCCCGCCGGCCGGGCCCGCTCGTTCAGAAAGGCCAGGAAACGGTTTTCCAAGGCGGCCAGAACCAGCATGCTCCGGTCCGAATCCTGAACTTTTTTGTCTTTTTCCCGGTGGCTGTCGCTCAGGATTTCCAGGAGGTCGCTTAAGGCTTCCCGCAGCCGGCCGCGGCCCAGGTGGTCGGCCAGGTGGTAGAGCTGGGCGTCCAGAACCGGCCTGACCAGGTTCCGGATGAGTTCGGCGGACAGTTTTTGGCCCGGCTCCAGGTAGAGGCTCAGCTTTTCAGCTTCGCCGGCCAGAAGGCGCGGGTCGTCGCCGGCCAGCTCGATTATGAGGGCGCAGACCTGGCGGTCGGCCGAAAGCCCCCGGGTCTTCAGTTCTTCGGCCAGCCATTTGACCAAGGCTTCGCCCTTGAGCGGCCGGCAATCCACTTCCAGCCCGGCGGCCTTGATTTTTTTCGAGAAGCGCAGACGTTCGTCGAGCTTATCTTCCAGCGCCAGGAGAATTACGGTATCCGGGTTGGGCGACTCCAGGTAGTCGGCCAGGGCGTTCCAGTCCTCGGCGGCGAAAGGGGGATTCTTGACCGTCATCACCCGGGGCGGCGGGCCGAAGGGCAGGGTTTGGGCGCCTCCTATCAGGCGGGCGGCCTGGCCCGCCTCCAGGTTCAAAGTCTGGCAGTTCAAATCGCGAAAGTCCGGGGCGACCGAATCAAGCGCGGCCGCCAGGCAGCGGGCCACGGCCGTGGGGTCGCCGCCGCTCAGAACATAGAGCGGCCGGCGGCCGGAACCAGCGATTTCCTTTATGAAGGCGGCCGGAGTCATGGTCAGGCTTTAGGGTTGAGGTTGTATTTATCAAGCTTGTATTTCATAAGGTTTTTTTTGATGCCCAAAAAGTCCGCGGCCCGGCTCTGGACCCCGCCGGCCAGTTCCAGGGCCTCTTTCAGCAGGGTTTCCTCCAGGGCTTCCAAGGCCGGGGTCAGGGCCAGCCCGGCCGGGGCCTCCTCGGCCAAGGCCAGGGCCAGGGGGTCCGGTTCGCGGTCGGCGTATTTGTCCCATTTGTATTTGAAGGAGTTTTTTTTAAGGCCCAGGGCCTCGGCGGCCCGGCTCTGGACCCCGCCGCCCGCCGCGAGCGCCGCCCGCAGGAGTCCTTCCTCCAGTGCGGAAAGGGCCGCCTCCAGGCTCAGGCCCTCCGGCAGCAGCCGACGGGCTTTCAGCAGCCAGGCCGTCGGCTCGGCCGGGGCCGGACAGGCCTTCAAATTCCCGGATTCAGCCGCGATAGCCGGCGGCCGGCCCGGCCGGCGGATCTCCTCGGGCAGGTCCTCGGGCCTTATTTCCGGCCCGGAAGAGAGGACCACGCCCCGCTCGATGACGTTGCCCAGTTCGCGGACATTGCCCGGCCAACCGTAGTCGAACAATAGCCTTAAGGTTTCCCGGGCCAGGACGCGCGTGGGAAGACCGCTCTCCTCGCTGTAAAGTTTAAGGAAATGATCGGCCAGGATAGGCAGGTCGTCCAGTTTTTCCCGCAGGGGGGGCAGGTGGAGATGAACCACGTTGAGGCGATAGAAGAGGTCTTCCCTAAAGCGGCCCTTGGCCACCTCCTGTTTCAGGTTCCGGTTGGTGGCGGTTATGAGGCGCACGTCCACCTTTCGGGATTGGCCGCCGCCCACCCTCTCGAAACGCCGTTCCTGGAGCACCCGCAAGAGCTTGACCTGGAGATCCGGGGCCATTTCACCCACCTCGTCCAGGAAGAGGGTGCCCGTGTCGGCCAGTTCAAAGCGGCCGGCCCGGCTGGTCCGGGCATCGGTGAAGGCCCCCTTTTCATGGCCGAAGAGTTCGCTTTCCAGCAGCGTGGGGGTGAGGGCGGAACAGTTGACGGCCACGAAAGGCTTGTCGGAGCGGGGGCTGTTGTAGTGGATGGCCTGGGCCGCCAATTCCTTGCCCGTGCCGCTTTCGCC
>JAITUX010000104.1 GCA_031286085.1 Candidatus Adiutrix sp.
AAGCCACGGCCGAACAGGCCCTCTACATTCTGGGCTGGGCCGACCGCATGGCCCGGGAACTGGGCCTGACCGCCTGCGCCGACCCGGCCCCAAGGGATTTTAAAAACGCGGCCGGACCAGCGGCGACCGGGGCGGAGACATGATTTCAAGGCGTCCTGATTCCGGCCGGCTTGGAGGCCCGGCGGCTTTTTTCCTGGCCCTGGCCGGCCTTCTGGCCCTCCTCCCGGGCTGCTCCCACCTGGGCTACGGCTCCGACCCTGGTCCCGAAGAAATTGAATTGCCGGCCAACCCGGTGGAACGGGCGGCCGTCCTGGGCCTTCAGACCAGCTACCGCGGCAGCACCCTCTGGCAGATCCAGCGGCCCATAGTCATAAACTTGACCCCGGCGGCGCCCACCGCCGCCCTGCTCCGGGAACAGGATCCCAAGGAGCTTTACTGCGTCTGCGTGGAATACGAAACCCGTTACAAGGTGGCCTGGTCCACGGCCGAGGGCAGCCCCTGGGAACGCCGGATCCGCAATCTCCTGGTCATGAAAACCCAGGCCGACGCCTACCAGGCCCTGAAACCCCTGAACGTCTGCCCCGCCCAATGCGAATAGGACCACATTCTGATATAATGATATTTATAACAACTCCATGAAAGGGCGGCATAAGGGAAACGGAGGAGCCATGGGAAAACGGGAACTGGTCATTTTAGGCGCGGGCCCGGCCGGCCTGACGGCCGCCATATATGCCCGCCGGTCCGATCTCGACGTCCTGGTCGTTGAAAAGGGCCTGGCCGGCGGCCAGATAAGGATAACGGCGGAAATCGAGAACTGGCCCGGCCTGGTCAACTCCACCGGCGTGGGCCTGGCCGACAGTTTCCGCCGGCACGCGGAACATTTCAATACCGAGTTCCTGACCGCGGAAATCAAGGGGCTGCGCCTTGAGGGCGACCGCAAGGTCGTGACCACCTCGGCCGGCGATATTGAGGCCGAGGCCGTAATCGTGGCCACCGGGGCCTCTTTCCGGCGGCTGGGCTGCCCGGGCGAAGACAGGTTCATCGGCTGCGGGGTCAGCTTCTGCGCGGTCTGCGACGCCGAGTTCTTTGTCGATGAGATTGTGGCCGTGGTCGGCGGGGGCAACACCGCCGTGGAAGAAGCCATCTACCTGACCCGTTTCGCCAAGAAGGTCTATATAATCCACCGCCGCGACGAATTCCGGGCCGATCCCCTGGTGCGCCGGAGGGCCGCCGGCAATGAAAAACTGGTTCCGGTGCTGGATTCGGTGGTCACGTCCATTGAAGGCGAAGACCTGGTGGAGAGGGTGCTGGTCCAAAACGTCAAAACCGGCGCGACGACGCCCCTGGAAGTGGCCGGGGTCTTCATGTTCGTGGGCACTCAGCCCCATACGGATTTCCTGGGCGGCCTCCTGGAAAGGAGTGAGGGCGGCTGGCTGGCGACGGACCGGCGCCTGGCCACCTCCGTGCCGGGCATATTCGCCGCCGGCGACGTGCGCGACACGCCCTTGAGACAGGTCGTCACCGCCGCCGCCGACGGCGCCCTGGCGGCCATGAGCGCCTATCACTACCTGGAAAACCAGCGCTGATTTTTTCCATACAAGGAGAACCGCATGCCCCACGCGGCCATAAAGTCCTGCGCCAACTGCCTGGCTTTCACGCCCGAGCTGGCCCTTCATTACGGCAACACCCCGTATATGGAGCGGCGGACCAAGCCGGATTCGGAATTCCTGGCCGCGCTGCCGGGGCGCGCCCAGAGTTATGAGGAGGCCGCCCGCTACGCCCCCAACCTGGCCTTTATAGGCGTCCTGAGCCCGGAGGACCTGGCCGGGCGGCCCCAAAGCTGGCTGGAACACTTGGAGCCGGCGCCGGCCCGCGACGGTCCCTTCGGCGAACTGATGCCCGAAGACGAATTCCTGGGCCTCCTGGACATCTGCGACGTCTTCGACCTCATCTGGCTGACCGAGGCTTTCGCCGCCCACGCGCGGGCCAGGCTGGAAGCCCGGAATTTTTGGACGCCCGAGCAGTTGGCCCGCCTGGAAAAGGGCCGCGCGCCGGAGGAAATAGAGGCGGAGATAAAGGGACAGGCCGCAACGCCCCTTTACTTCCAGGGCCAGGTTGTTGGCTGCTGCCGCCGGGGCCACGAAACGGATGAAAACCTGGCCGCCCATGTGCTCCTGGAAAACCTGGCCGCCAAGGCCACCAGCGTCCTGGCCCTCCAGCACCTCCTGAAAAAGTCCGGCCTGGCCCACGGGGACCTGGATTTCGTTATAGAGTGTTCCGAAGAGGCCGTCGGCGACATGAACCAGCGGGGCGGGGGCAACCTGGCCAAGGCCGTGGCCGAGATAGCCGGCTGCGGCTTGGCCAGCGGCTTTGATGTGCGGGCCTTCTGCGCCGGGCCGGTTTCGGCCTTGATCAGCGCGGCGGCTCTGGTGGCCTCGGGCGTCCACCGGCATATAGCCGTGGTGGCCGGCGGCGCCGTACCCAAGCTCTACATGAACGCCCGCGACCACGTCAAAAAGGGGCTGCCGGCCCTGGAGAACTGCCTGGGGGCCATGGCCGTGCTCCTGGGCCCGGAGGACGGGGAAAGCCCCGTGCTCCGCCTCGACTCCATCGGCAAGCACAGCGTCGGGGCCGGGGCCTCGCCCCAGGCCGTGACCACGGCCCTGGCCTGGGAACCCTTGGAACGGCTGGGGCTCAAGCTCACCGACGTGGATAAATACGCCCCGGAACTGCATAACCCGGAAGTGACCATGCCGGCCGGGGCTGGCAACGTCCCCGAAGCCAACTACAAGATGATCGCCGCCCTGGGAGCGATGAAGAAACAGTTGGAGCGGGGCGACATCGAGGCTTTTGTCCGCGACCGCGGCCTGGCCGGCTTCGCCCCCACCCAGGGCCACATCCCCTCGGGAGTGCCCTACATGGGCCACGCCTTGCTGGCCATGAAGCGGGGCCTTATGAAGCGGGTGATGATCATCGGCAAGGGCAGCCTTTTCCTGGGCCGCCTGACCAACCTGGCCGACGGGGCCTCCTTTCTCCTGGAGAAGATGCCGAAACCGGCCGATAGCCCGGCCGTCACGGTCCGGGACGTGGAGGAAGCGGTGCTGGAAGCCCTGGGCCGCCTGGCCGAGACCCTTTCCAAGTGAGGCCGCCCAGGACGGACGACAAGAGGAAGCTCATCGGCCAAGCCCTGGCCCGGGTGACGGCCCGGGCTCGGACCGGTTTCGACCGGATTCCCGTCGGCCTCATGGCCGCGGGCAGCGAACTGGGCCCGGACGAGCTTCTGGCCGGGGGCCGACAGGCCCAGGCCGAGGACCCCCGCCTGAAGGTCGTGGCCTTGGGCCCCCGGCGGCCTGGTTATGAGGATTTGGACTGGCTGGAAACAGATGAGGCCGAGCTGCCCCAGGCCCTGGAAACGGCCCTGGACGAAGGCCGCCTCCAGGGGGCCGTGGCCCTGCACCATCCCTTCCCCCTGGGGGTGACCACCATAGGCCGGGTGGTGACCCCGGCCCGGGGCCGGCCCCTCCTCCTGGCCTCCACCACGGGCACGGCCGCGGCCCAGGCCGGGCCGGCCCTGATTTATAACGCCGTCTTCGGCCGGGCCGTGGCCCGCAGCCTGGGACTTGCGGAGCCCACCCTGGGCCTGTTGAACATTAGCGGCGCCGGCCAGGCCTTCCGGGCCCTGACCGCCCTCCAGGAGGCCGGCTATCCCTTGAAATTCGGGGCCAGCGGCCGGGCCGACGGCGGAGCCCTGCTCCGGGGCAACGACCTTTTGAACCCCGCCGTGGACATCTGCCTCTGCGACAGCCTGACCGGCAACGTGCTGATGAAGCTCTTCAGCGCCTGGCAGACCGGCGGCTCCTACGAGGCCCTGGGCTGGGGCTACGGCCCCTCGGTGGGTCCCGGCTGGCGGCGGGTGGTCTCCATAATCTCCCGGGCTTCGGGCGCGCCGGTGGTGGCCGGGGCCCTCCGGTTCACCGCCGCCGCCATCCGGGGCCGCCTGCCGGAAAAGGCGGCCGAGGAAATGGCCGCCGCGGAAAAGGCCGGCCTGGCCGCCGTTCTGGCCGGCCTGGCCCCGGCGGAGGCCGAAGCCCCGGTCCAAGCCCCGCCGGCCCGGCCCACCGAGGAGGAGATCCACGGCGTGGACGTCCTGGACATTGAAAACGCGGTGGCCTGCCTGTGGCGGGCCGGGCTCTACGCAGAACCGGCCATGGGCTGCACCGGCCCGGTGGTCAAGGTGCCCCGCGACGCCTTGGCGGCGGCCAGGGATTGCCTGAGGAGCCATAACTTCATTTGAGGAGAAAGACATGCTCGTCATTGACAAGGATAATTTTGAAGCCGAAGTGCTGAAGAGCGATCTGCCGGTCGTCGTGGATTTCTGGGGCCCCCAGTGCGCCCCCTG
>JAITUX010000120.1 GCA_031286085.1 Candidatus Adiutrix sp.
AACGAAACGGGCGGCGACCGACAGGAACAAATCGGTCAGCACCGGGTCGAACTGCGTTCCCCGCCCCTCCGAGATGATTTTCAGGGCTTCCTCATGGGTCAGCGGCTCCTTGTAGGGCCTTTTGGATATCAACGCGTCATATACGTCTATAATGGCCATGAGGCGGGCCGGAAGCGGGATTTCCCCGCCTTTAAGCCCTTGCGGGTAGCCCAGGCCGTCCCACCTTTCGTGATGGTGCAGCGCGAAAATACGGGCGTATTCCAAAAACTCGTTCTCACTGGTCTTCTTCATGATTCTCTCGATGATCTCACCGCCGATCAGGGCATGCTTTTCCATTTCCCGGCCTTCGGCCCGCGTGAGTTTCCCCGGTTTCCGCAGGATGTCGTCGGCAATGGCGATCTTCCCGACATCGTGAAGCTGCGCCGAAAGCACCATCTGGCCGATATTCCAGGAAGCGGTCTGGCCCTTGAACAGGCCCCGGGCCGTCATCTCGGCGAGCATGATGCGCAGAATCCCGCTGGTCCGCTCGATATGCCCGCCGGTCTCGCCGTCACGGGATTCCACGAGTTCCGCTATGGTCTCCATGACGACCTTTTGATGGGCGATCAGCCTTATCCCTTCCCGGCGGCTGCGCTGGAACAGCACGAATAAAAGGGTCATTATAAACAGAAGCATGACGATGGCGCCCCCCAGCCAAAGCCGCTGCGCCTGGGCCATCTCCTTCCGGTAATCATAGGTCCGGCGCTTCCACTGCCCGGCGATTTCGCCGGCGTCGATCAAGCCCAGGGCCTTGTCGACAATCGAACACAGGACGGCCTCGTCCCTGTTGAACCCGAAGGTGGCCTCAAAGGGGGCGCCGAAGATGACGTTGGCCTTGTAGCCCGGCATCTCCCGGAAATTGGTCAGGACCAGGATTTGGGCCAGGTTGGACATCACCATGTCAACCTCGCCGCGTATCAGGGCGTCGAAGGTCAAGTCAAAAGTCTCGTAAGTTATCGTGTTAAGATGATTCGGGAACCATTTTTTGAACAATTCGGTCGGAGCGTAGCCTTCGGCCAGCCCCACTTTCACATACAGGATTTCATTGACGCTTATATGCCGGAAATCGGATTTCGACAGCAGGGCGTAGCGGTCGGTCATGATCGGGGCCTTAGGCCACAGGAAGCGCCCTTCCCTTTCCGGGGTGCGGACAAGTTCGGAAATGACGGAGGCCTCCCCGTCTTCAAGCATCTTGACGAGGGCCGGCCAATCCGTATGTTCGTCGCTCACCCGTTTGAAGGCCAGGCCGGTAAGCGATTCCACCTCCCGGACGACGTCGGCGGCTATCCCTTCCCATTCCCCGGTATGCGCATTGTAAAAACTGACCGGATAGTTTTCATGCCCCTGCGCATATTTCACGGTGCGGACGTTCTCCAGCCAGGCCCGCTCTTCCGGCGAAAGGCGCAGGAAAAGCTTATGTTTTCTGTATTCGCGCAGGCCTTCGTTGTAAAACTCCGTCAGCCGGCGCAGGCCGCCGCGCCGAAGCGCCTTCTGGACTACGCCGATTACCGGGGCGTTCGCCCGCTTCCGCGTCGCCAGCGAAACGGGCCCGTAGATCAGGGGGAAAAAGTCCTCGGCCGTCACGTCGCCGTAAACGTCAAAAGCCGCCTCGCACGTGCCTTCGTCAAGAAAAGCGTCCGCCCGCCCGCTTTTAAGCAGGCCGTAGGCCTCTTCGTAGCTGTCCACCAAAAAAGTCTCAAAGGCCTCGCCGATTTGGGCGGAGACGTCGGAAACGGTGGTCGTATCCTTCAAAAACGCGTAACGGAGCGGACGCTTCGCCGCGATCCGCCCAAGAGGCTCGCTCCCGGAAATTCTCAGGCTTTTCACCAAGCGTTCAGCTATGGCGTCGGTCATGTAATAAATTTCATGGCGCTCCTCGGTGGCCGTCAGTTCGCCGGTGAAGTCTATTTCCCCCGATTCAAGCCCCGCCAGTATTTCCCCCCAGGTGTAAAGCTTCGGCTCAAACGGCAACCCGAACAGCCCGGTCAGCCAGTCGCAGAGTTTGACGGTGAAGCCCTTGATTTCACCGTTATGGTCAACAAAAGTCTCGGTGCCGGGAAGCGCTCCGTAAACAAAAGAGACGCCCCGCCCCTTCAGTTCCTCCAGGGCTTTTATTTCCTCCTCCGTGATGCCGGGAATGTCCTTATACGAGGAATATTCAAATATTTCACCGTGTTGAGTCTCGGGGGCCTGTTTTCGGCAGCCCGGCAAGAGCGTCGCCAGACCTAAGGCGGCCAGGGCCAGAAATTGAAGGCAGCGCATGGGACGGATTCCTTAGGGCAACGGGGCCGCCAGCCCCAGCCAGGCGGCCATGCGGCCCTCGAAGGGTCGGCCCACGGGCCATTCCTTCTCCTTGAGCCGCCGGGGTGGCTGGAAGCCGATTTCAGCGAACAGGGCCTTGAGCCGGGCCGAGGGGTAGCCGGTCTGGACGGAGCGGAAGAAGCGGATTTCGGCGGTCCCGGGAGCGATGACGAAATAGGACAAGGCGGCCTGGCCCGCTTCCGGATCCCAGGCGTTTTCCTGGAGGCAGAGGTGGGGCCGGGCCGAGAGAATCCCCTCGCGCTCCGGGCAGGGCCACCAGGAGGCCGGGGCCTGGCCGGATTCCCGCACCGCCTCGAAGGTGTGTTCCTCCAACAGGAGGAAGCCGCCGGGGGTCAGGGATCCCCGGGCCTTTTCCAGGATGAGGCGGGCGTCGCCCGGGGAGAATTCGTTGAATTCGCCGAAGACGAAGAGAACGCAGTCGAAGAGGCCGTCCGGCCGGTATCGGCGGATATCGGCCTCGACGTATTCGGCCGCAAGGCCCTCGGCGGCGGCTTGGCTTCGGGCGTGGGCCACGGCCGCCGGGGAAAAATCCACCCCCAGGCTTTTAAAGCCGCGCCGGGCCAGGAGATGGGTATATAAGCCCGGGCCGCAGGCCAAATCCAGCACCCGGCCGCCGGCCGGCAGGCGGCCGGCCAGCCAGGCCACCTGGCGCTCGATGATATCCGTCCGCCGGCTGGCCCAGTCATGTTCCTGGGCCAGGTGGTGCTTGAGCATCCGGGCGCTGAACTCCGCATCGCTCCAGGGCAGGGCTTCGGCCTCGGCCTCGAACCCGGGGCCCCGGTTTATGAGATCTTCAATTTTCATTTTTTACGCTCACTCCCGGCCTCAGGCCCCTGAAGAGCCCCTTGGAATTTCTTGTTCAGAAAGCGAAAACGGTGATAGGTCAGGCCCAGGAGGCGGGCCGCCTCGCGCTGGTTGTGCCGGGCGCGGGCCAGGGCCTCTTGAAAAAGCCCCAGGGCGTAAGCGGCGGTTCGGCGGTCGAACTCGCCCTCGGCCCAGGGGAAGGCGGCGGGGGCATCCCCGCGGCCCGACGGCCCCGGGTTTATTGAGAAGCCAGGCCCGAATTCCAGGTCGGCCTCGTCCAGAAGCGGGCCGGGGTGGGCATAGACGGCCCGTTCCACGGTGTTTTTCAGTTCCCGCACGTTGCCGGGCCAGGGGTGCCGGGCCAGGGCCGCGGCCGCGGCCGGGGTGAAGGCCGGCGTCTGGTCCAGCCCCAGTTCTCCGGCCATGCGGGCGGCGAAGAGGTGGGCCAGGCGCAGGGCGTCGCCCTCACGCTCCCGCAGGGGCGGCAGGGGGATGATTTCAAAGCTCAAGCGGTCCAGGAGATCGGGCCGGAACTCCCCGGCCTCGGCCCTGGCCCATAGATCGACGTTGGCGGCCGAAACCAGGCGCACGTCCACCCGCATTTCCTTGGGGCTGCCCAGGCGCTGGAAGGAGCCGTATTCCACCACCCGCAGTATCTTGGCCTGGGCCGCCAGGCTCAGGTGGCTGATTTCATCGAGGAAGAGGGTGCCGCCGTC
>JAITUX010000148.1 GCA_031286085.1 Candidatus Adiutrix sp.
ATGCGTTCGGCGATGAGGACCATGACGACGGTGACCAGGAGCATCAGGGTTGACAGGGCGTGAATTTCCGGGCTGAGCCCCCGGCGGACGGAGGAATAGATGTAGATGGGCAGGGTCACGGAATCCGGCCCGTGGGTGAAGAAGCTGATGATGAAATCGTCCAGGGAGAGGGTGAAGGCCAGCATGGCCCCGGCCAGTATCCCGGGCCAGATGAGGGGCAGGGTCACCCGGAGGAAGAGGTGGAGGCCGCTGGCGTAGAGATCGCGGGCGGCCTCGTCTATTTCCCGCCCCAGGGCGGCTAGGCGGCTCCGGACCACCAGGGCCACAAAGGAGATCTGGAAAGTCACGTGGCCAATTACTATGGTGGTCCGGCCCATTTCCAAAAGCCCGGTCAGGTTCTGGAAAAAACTGAAAGTCAGGATCAGGGCCGCGGCCAGGATGATGTCCGGGGTGACCACGGGCAGGTGAATGATCAGGTCCATGGACCTCTTGAGGCGCTTCGGCCAGGGGAAGCGGTCCATACCCAGGGCCAGGGCCGTGCCCAGGATAGTGGCTATGGCCGTGGAGACCCCGGCCGTGAAAAAGCTGTTCCAGGCCGCCTCCAGCACGGCTTGGTTGCGGAAGAGCTGGACATACCATTTCCAGGTGAAGCCCTTCCAGGCCAGGCCGTATTTGGTCTGGTTGAGGGAGAACACGGCCACGGCCGCCGCGGGCGCGTAGAGAAAGAGAAAGCAGAAGACGGCCACCGCCGTCGCCACCGGCCGCCGCCTGTTCACCGGGGACGCTCCCGGCGGCGGTGGAACCAGAGCCCGATAAGGGTCAGGGCCATCAAGGCCAGGCAGAGGGCCGCGCCGAAGGGCCAGTCCCGGCCGGCCCCGAACTGGTTCTGGATGAGGTTGCCTATGAGCATGTAGCGGGCCCCGCCCAACAGGTCGGTCACCACGAACATGGCCATGGCCGGTATGAAGGTGACTATGACGCCCACGGTCAGGCCCGGCCGGGTCTGGGGCAGAATGGCCTCGCGGAAGACGGCCAGGCGGCTGGCGTAGAGGTCGCGGGCGGCTTCCAGGAGTTCCCAGTCCAGGCGCTCGACGCTGGTGTATAGGGGCAGGGCCATGAAGGGCAGGAAGGTGGAGACCAGGCCCAGGTAGGTGGCCGCCGGCCCGGGGAAGAGGGGCGCGCCCGGCGGGCAAAGGCCCAGCCAGGCGGCCAGGCGGGCCGGGGGCAGGCCCGGGCTTAAAATCAGGAGCCAGGCGTAGGTCCGCACCACCACGTTGGTCCAGAAGGGCACCACCAGGAGCATGAGCAGCCAGACCCGGCGGCGGGGCGGCCGGGTGGCGATGTAAAAGGTCAGGGGGTAGGCCAGTATGACGCATAAGACGGTGGTCACCAACCCCACCCACAGGCTGCGGGCCAGGATGAGCAGGTGGTCCGGCGACCAGCCGAAGAGGCCGTAGCCAAGCAGCCGGCGGTAGTTTTCCAGGTTGAATACCCAGACCACCGCGCCGGAGTCTCCCCGCTGGGCCAGGGAGCGCAGAACCAGCCCGGTCAGGGGCAGGGCCAGGAAAACCATCAGCCAGGCCAGGGGGGGGAACAGGAGAAGGCCGCCGGTCCGGCCCAAATCCCGGCGGCGGTAGATGCCGCCATACCAGGTGACGAACTCCCCCCCGGCCTCTTCCGCGGTGGGGTTAAGGCGGGCCGGCCCCTCGCCCGGGGGCGGGGGGCCGGCGGATTTGGCCTCGTTCATGGCGGCGCGAGCCTCAGTCCAGGGCCACCAGGTCTTCCGGCGGGAAGAAGAGGCTGACCTTGTCGCCGGGGCGGATGGATTCCCGGGAATGGGTCCGGACCCGGACGCGGGGCGATTCGGTTTCGGCGCGGCCGCCGGGGGTCAGCCAGACGTCCAGGCTCTGGCCCCGGTAAATGGCCTCGCGGACCTCCATGGCCCGCACCCAGTTGCCGCCGCCCCCCCCGTCGCCCAGGAGGATGCGTTCGGGCCGTATGGCCAGGCGGCCTTCCTCCCACTGGGGGGCCCGGGCGAGGGCGAAGGCCCCCAGGTTGGTCACCACCCGGCCGCCGTCGTCGCGGCGGGCCGGGATGATGTTGGCCGCGCCCAGGAACTCGGCCACGAACTGGTTCCGGGGCTGGCTGTAAACCTCGCGGGGTTCGCCCACCTGCTCGATCAGGCCGTCCCGCATGACCGCCAGCCGGTCGGAGACCACCATGGCCTCGTCCTGGTCGTGGGTCACCAGGATGAAGGTCTGCCCCAGTTCCCGCTGCAGGCGCCGCAGTTCCTCCTGCACCTGGGCGCGCAGATGGGCGTCCAGGGCGCTCATGGGTTCGTCCAGCAATAAGACCCGGGGCTCGTTGACCAGGGCCCGGGCCAGGGCCACCCTCTGCTTCTGGCCGCCGGAAAGCTGGTGGGGAAAGCGTTTTTCCAGGCCGCTCAGGCCCAGGAGTTCCAGCTTGTCGCCCACCCGCCGGCTTATTTCAGCCGCCGCCACCTGGCGGGCCCGGAGGCCGAAGGCCACGTTGTTGAAAATATTTAAATGGGGGAAAAGGGCGTAGCTCTGGAAAACCGTGTTGACTTCCCGCTTGGCCGCCGGCAGGCGGGTTATGTCTTGGCCGCCCAAAAAGATATGCCCGGAATCTGGCAATTCCAGGCCGGCGATAAGGCGCAACAAGGTGGTTTTCCCGCAACCCGAAGGCCCGAGCAGGGTGAAGAACTCGCCCTCCCTGACTTCCAGGTCCACCCCTTTCAAGGCGTTGTGGCGACCGAAGCTCTTTTGGACTTGCGCCACCAGGAGTCCCAATTCAATCTGGCCTGTCAATTCCTCTCATACGCCTCCCTTTACCCATTTAAGGTCCGTTATAGATTCGCTTCTTCTTTAGGGCCGTAAGGCGGCACCCGCCCAGGGGTTTCGGGAGAGCGGACCTGACTGGTCTCTTTACTCCACGGCTTTTAAGCCGGCTAAAGCGCCGGCCGCCGTGCCTGGTCGGGCCTGTCGCCGCCTTGCGAGCGAATCAGGACCGGATGGCCTCCCTGAGGGGAGGCCTTGAACATAGTTTTCATTTATCATAATTTGCCGACCCAGGTCAAACACTTTTTTCCAGGCCGCCGCCTGGGCCATACCCGCCGCGGGTTCCGTAATCGCCGCTTCCGCAATTGTTTTCGGTTCCCATTTGCTTGCGGCGGGTCATTATGTCATAATTCAGGCTTAACTGTAATCCGCAACCTGGCTGGTTCAGCATGAAAAATTCCTCAAAGGCCGGGCGGCCGGAAACGGCCGGCGAGGTCATTTTCACGGGCGGCCGCATCCACACCCTGGAAGAAGCCCGGCCCCTGGCCTCGGTCCTGGCCGTGCGGGGCCGGGAACTTGTTTCCGTGGGCTCGTCGCCGGCCGAGGCCGCCGCCCGCCTCTCCCCGGCCGCCCGGCGGGAAGACCTGGGCGGCCGGGTGGTCGTGCCGGGGCTTCTGGACGGCCACGCCCATGTGGTCTCCG
>JAITUX010000165.1 GCA_031286085.1 Candidatus Adiutrix sp.
TAACCATAGGCGGCACTTATACCGGCCCGGGCCGGATAAACCCGACCACCGGAACCCTGGTTTCGGCCCCGCGAACCTATGACATAACCTACGGTTGGCAGGATCCGGCCACCGGGCAATGGCGCAGCGCCAACACCAGCCTGAATCCGCCGACCCTTGGTTTCACCTGGCGGGACGACCTCGGCAATTCCGGCTTCGTGGCCGTGGACGCCCGATATATCCTGCCCGGTTACGATCCTCCGGTCGAATGGACGTCTTCAGGCCTGCCGACGTCTTCCGCCTACGTGGCCGTCATCGGCTATCCCGGGCCTTACACCTTGGGCAATGACGGCTTGACCTTGACTTTCAATCTCGACCCCAATAAGCCCCAGGGTTTCGGCCGGCCCGGCCAGGACGCCGCGCGGGTCACGGCCCACAGCGAACAGTTAGGCTGGGCCGCCGATGCGTCCAACGCCGCCGGCTATTTCACCGTCGATGCGAAATTCAGAAACGCTCCGGCCGCCCAGAGCATCGAACTGGATATGGGCGCCCGCCGGACCGGCGGGGCCTGGCGCCTCGACGGGGTCGGCACCACCCTGTACGGCGGCGGGTCCCTCACCGTGGATTCCAGGCAGGACGGCTATCCCCAGGGCGGCCTCGACCATCTCTACGTCACGGAGGACGGCTACATAACCGGGGTCTATAGCAACAAGCAGGAAGTGGCCCTCTACCAGATCTGCATCACCCGTTTCCTGAACCCCTGGGGGCTCCAGAAAATGGGGAACAACCTTTTCGCCGTCACCCGTCATTCCGGCCCGGGCGTCACCACCGCGCCCGGCGAGGGCGGCGCGGCCGTGGTTCTGGGCAATTTCCTGGAACAGTCCAATGTTGACACGGCCACGGAAATCGTCAACATGATCATGACCCAGCGCGGTTTTCAGGCCAACTCCAAGGTCGTCACCACCCACGACGCCATGATCTCCACGGCCATTGAAACGAAACGATGATATTTTTCAATGATCAGCGGGCTTATAGCGGAGATGGAGGGCCGCCAGGGGCGGGCCGGGCTTGAAGCCCAAAGCCTGATAAAGAGCCAGGGCCGGCAGGTTGTAGGCGGCGGTTTCCGCCCGTAACCGGCCGGCCCGGCCTTTAAGCCGCCGAATAAGTTCCGCCAGCAAGTGGCGGCCCAAGCCACGGCCCCGGTAGGGTTCGGCCAGGGCCAGGATGGAGAGGCCCGCTTCTTCCCCGCCGGCTAGGCCGGCGGCGGGCAGGTGGGCGGTGGCCAGGCCGGCCCCCCGCCCGCCGGCTTTGTCCCAGAGAACGACGGTTTCATCGGCCGCGCCGGCCAAATCGTCCAGGACCGCCTGGCGCCAGAGCCGCCGGGCCGCCTCCGGCCCCGGCTCCTGGTCGTGGCGTAGGTGGCCGTCATAAAAGAAATCGCCCAAAGCCTCCGCCAAGGTCTCGGCCGGTTCCTGGCCGCCTTCCCGCCAGACGAAGCCAGGCGGCGGCCCGGCCGGCCGGGCCGGGTCCAGGCCCAGGTCGAGGGCCAGGACCGTGATTGTTTCCGCCAGCGCAAACCCTCCGGCCAAAAGGCCGCGCAGGGCGGCCGGGTCAAGCCCCGTCTTGAGGGTGGCCAGCCGGTCCCGCCGCTCCCGGGCCCGGGCCAGGGCCAGGGCGGCCAGCCGGGCCGCCCCGGCTTCGCGCCGGCCTTGGTCCGCCGGCGGCAGGTAGGGCCCGGCCAGCCGGGCGCAGCCGTAACCGAAAAAAGACGTCTCCCGGGGCGAAGGGGCATAGAGCATAAGGCCCCGGTCCGGGGCAGCCTCGTCCGCCCACAGGACTTCGGCCTCCCCCCGGGCCACCCGCTCCGACGCGGCCAGGATATCCCGCGCGGTCAGAGGCGGGGTCCACAGATCAAAGGGCCGGCCGGCCGAAGCGAGGTTCCGGGCCAGCCTGGTCAAGGCCGAGGCCAGGGCGGAAGCCTTACGGGCCCGGCCGCTCATGCCGGCCCCGGGCGGTTTTTGAACAAGTCGTATTTGGTGGTGTTATGGTAACAGTTGCGGCAGACGGGCAAGGCCGCGTGTTCCAGGTCCCGCCCGACCCGCTGGCGCCGCTCGTTCATCTTGGCGCTCAGCCAGGCTTCGGCCAGGCTCACTTCCCCCAGGCGGCCCAGGCTGTGGTCCGGCCGGCCCTCGGCGTCCTGGCCGCATATTTGGATAAGCCCATCATATTTTATCTCCAGGGCCAGGAAAACATCCACGCAGCGGCCCCTGGTCAGGCCGGTTGACTGGCGTTCCAGGAAAGGCTTGACCCGGCCCTGGTCGGCCACGAAGTTGAGATTGGTGAGGTCCACGGCCACCTTGTCCGCCAAGGCCAGCATATCCTGGATGAAAAGCTCCGGATCGGCCTGGCGGGCCTCGTCGGCCAGAGTCGAGGTCAGAACGCTGAGAAAGGGCCGGGCGGCGGCCCCGCGCCGGCGGGCGGCCAACTCCAAATTGGCCCGGAGGCGGCCAAAGGCGGCGCCCCGGCGGTTGAACTCGTATTGGGCCGGGGTAAGCCCCTGAAGGGAAAACTGGAGATCGTCCACTTCCAGGTCGATGAAACGGTCCATCAACCCAGGGGTCAGGGCCAGGCCGTTGGTGTATATTTTCAGCTTAAGCCCGGCCTCCTTGACCAGGGCCGCTATTTCGCCCGCCCTGGGGTGGAGCAGCGGTTCCCCCCATCCGGTGAACCTAACTCCCACGAAGCCCGCGGCCGAGGAGCGGTCCCTGGCTTCCTCCACTAACAGCCGGGCCGTTTCCAGGCTCAAGTCGCCCAGGGGCCGGCGGCTCTTCTGGCGGGAGCAGAACAGGCAATCCAACTGGCAGCGGTTGGTCAGTTCCAGGTTGAGCCAGAAAGGGAAGGGGCGGGGAGGGTCAAAATCGGTCAGCCAGCCCGGGGATCGGTAAAGTTCATAAAAGGGATCGCTGGCCGGTCCCTGGCGATAGCGCAACACGGCCCGCCTCTCCGAATACGGCTTTCAGGCCCCGGGCCGGTGACCTGTCCGGCGATTCAAGCCCAGGTCAGGCCGAGGGCCTGTATGACATAATAGCCGCCCATAACCAGAAAGATCAGGCCGGCCATGATTTTCAGGGCGGCCGGGGAAAGAACCCGGCCCAGGGCCGCGCCCCCCAGGACCGCCAAGGCGGTGGAGGCCAGAAGGGCCAGGCTGGCGGCCAGAAAAACTTCCCGGGCTGAGGCGGTTCCGCCGGCGCTGAAGAGAACGGCGGAGATCTGGGTCTTATCGCCCAACTCGGCCAGGAAGACGCCGGAAAAGACCGGCGCTATGGCTTTCAGGCGCATGGCGGGGCGGACCCGGGGCCGGGCCGGCGTTCCCGCAGCCCTTCGCGCAGAAAAGCCAGACCCAGGATGATGAAAACCACGCCCGCGCCGGCTTTCAGGAATTCAGGCTCGGCCAGCAGGCCGACGGCCTGGCCGGCCGCCACCCCCAGGCCGGTGGCCAGCACCAGGGCGGCGCCGGCGGCCAGAAAAACTTCCAGCCGGCCCAGGCCGCCCCGCATCGTGAAGCAGAGCGTGGCGAGCTGGGTTTTGTCGCCCAGCTCGGCCAGGAAAACTCCGGAAAATATGGGGAGCATGGCTTGAAAATCCATACCGCCCGGACCTCCTTAAGTCCCTTGACGCTCAGTAAGGCAGGATTTTACTGCCGTGCTGTTCGTGGAGAACCTCGGCCATGGACAGATACATGGCCGATAACCCGCAGACCAGCCCCACATAACCGGCCACCAGGCCGATTTTCTCGCTGCCGGTGAAGTCGCGGGCCGCCAGAAGTAAAAACAGGACGGTCAGGGAGAAAAAGACGAATTGGAGCACCCGGCCGCCTTTGAGGGTGCCGATGAACATCAGGAAGGTGAATACGCCCCACAACACCAGATAGCAACCCATGAAGGCGTGGGAAGGGGCGATGGCCCAGCCCAGGGCCGGCAGCACCCAGATGGCGACCAGGCTGAGCCAGAAAAAGCCGTAGGAGGTGAAGGCCGTCAGGCCGAAGGTGTTGCCCTTGGAGAATTCCATGATGCCGGCCACCACCTGGGCCAAGCCGCCGTAAAATATGCCCATGGCCAGGACGACCGAGGTGTTGGGGAAGAAGCCGGCGTTGTGCAGATTGAGCAACACGGTGGTCATGCCGAAACCCATCAGCCCCAGGGGGCCGGGGTTGGCGAATTTTTTTTCCGAAACGGTGGACATTGATAGCTCCTTTTCCAGGGGGCGGTCCTCCGCCCCGTTTTTTTGGTTGAATCGGCCTTGATTGCCGGCCTGGGGCCGCGTTTTTCAAGCACTTGAAATTGCCGAGGCGCTGAGGCGTATGCCGATTAACTTAGCTTAAAAAAACAGGGGTGTCAACCAGTCCGGCTTGGTCGGACAAGGCCGGGGGACGGCCCTTAAACCTTTTCCATAGTCCGGGCCCATAGGCCGCCGGCCGTGGATTTTGACCCCGGCCGCCGCCTGGGGCGGAGGCGGCCGAAACGCGGCCCGCGGGCCGCCCGCCTGATCGGCAGGCGGCGCCGAAGGTCAAGGGCTGTGGCGTAACAGGGCCGCCGCCCGGCGTCCCCAGACGCGGCTCTTGAGCAGCCGCCAAGGGCCGGTCTCGGCGCGCTCAAGCAGGGCCAGGCCGGCCGGGGACTGTTCCCAGACGGCCACGGCCGCGCCGGAGGCCAACCCGCGGGCCGAGGCGGTCAAAAGGAGTTCCAGGGGCAGAACGGACTGGGCGTAAGGAGGGTCGAGGAGGAAAAGGTCAAAGACCCGGCCTAGGGGCAGGCGGTCAAAACCCCGGGGCCAGGACAGTTGAAGAACCGTGGCGTCCACGGAACGGCAACGTCGGGCGGCGGCCAGGTTCCGGTTGACGGCGGTCAGAGCCGCCGTATCCCTATCGACCAGGACGGCCGAGGCCGCGCCCCGGCTCAAGGCCTCCAAGGCCAAGCCTCCGCCGCCGGCGAAAAAATCCAGCACCTTGGCGCCCTCCAAGTCGAAGGGCAGACTGGTCAGCATGGAAAAAACGGCTTCCTTGATGCGGTCGGCGGTAGGCCTGGTGTTAAGGCCGGCCGGGCTGACCAGCCTGAGCCCTTTGAAAAAACCGGAGACGACCCGGGGCACGGAATCTTCAGTCGGCCAATTCGGCCGCCAAACGGTCGGCGGCCTCCGCGGGGTCGGGCGCATCGCGGATGGGGCGGCCTATGACCAGAAAATCGGCGCCGTCCCGCACGGCCTCTCTGGGGGTGGCCGTGCGTTTCTGGTCGTCGCCGGCCACCTTGGCCCAAGCCGGACGCAGGCCGGGCACCACCAGCTTCATCCCCGGGAAAGCCGTCCGCAAAGCTGAAAGTTCCTGGCCCGAAGCCACCAAGCCCCCGCAGCCGGCCGCCTGGGCCCGCCCGGCCAGAAGCCTGACCAGGGCGGCCGGGGCTCTGAATTCCGGGGCCAATTCCTCCCAGGAGTCCGGCTCCAGGCTGGTCAGCACGGTCACGGCCAGCACAGTGGCCGGCCCGGCCCGGTCCACGGCCGCCTTCATCATCGCCAGGCCGCCCTGGGCGTGCACGGTCAGCATTTCCGGCCCCAGTTTGGCGGCCGCGGCCGCGGCCAGGCCCACCGTGGCCGGTATATCGTGCAGCTTCAAATCCAGAAAAATTTTCGTCTCCGGGGCCAAATCCCTCAGCCGGGCCAGCACGGAAGGCCCGGCGGCAATGAAAAGCTCCAGGCCCACTTTGAACCAGCCCACATGCCCGTTCAGGGCCCGGGCCATTTTTTCCGCCGCCGTCCAGTCAGGCAGGTCCAGGGGAAAGATAAGACGGTCGAGGGGCCTCAAGCTGGTCATGGATCCTCCAGTTATGTTCAAGATTGAAACAATGCTTGGTGAAATGCCGCTTAATGAGGATTTTGTTCACTTCAGAGCTTGTCCTCCAGTTCGTCGAGGTTCAGGCCGCCGACCAAGGAGGATAAATCGTCGCCCCCGCCCTCTTCGGGCGCGCCGCCCGCCTGGTTTGACGCGGGGGCCGTTGTAGTTTCGTCCCATCCCCACGGAACATAAGGTTCCGCTTTCGGGTTGAGGTCGCCGGTCTCGGTCAGGGCGGATTTGATCTGGTCCATGACCGCGTGGTGAAGGGGCGGGTGGTTCACAGGGGGGAAGGCCGTTTCCGGCCACGGCCGGCTCACTGGCGGAACGATTTCAAAATCATCAGCCGCTTCCAGTCCGGCCGGAGGCTCGCCGGCCGGGGCGGCGAAAGCCCGGGGCGGGGCGGGCGTTATTTCCTCGGCTACGGCCCCGTAAGCCGAAAGCCCCGGCCAGGGTTGGGGCGAGGCGGTTTCTCCCGCCGACGG
>JAITUX010000155.1 GCA_031286085.1 Candidatus Adiutrix sp.
TTGGAGACGAGACATGTTTGATCCCCACCGCGTCAATTTTTTCGACACCACGCTGCGCGACGGCGAGCAGGCCGCCGGCGTCAACCTTAACGCCGCCGAAAAGCTCCAGATCGCCAAGCAGTTGGCCAAGATGAAGATTGACGTGATCGAAGCCGGCTTCCCCGCCGCCTCCCCCGGCGATTTCAACTGCGTCAAGACCGTGGCCCGCGAAGTGCCGGGCGTGACGGTGGCCGCCCTGGCCCGCACCACGGAAGGCGATATAAGGGCCGCCGGCCAGGCCCTGGCCGAGGCCGAACGCGCACGCATCCACACCTTCATCGCCACCAGCCCCATTCACATGGCCCACAAGCTGCGCCTGACCCCGGAACAGGTGCTGGGCGAGGTCCGGGCCGGCGTCTCCCTGGCCCGGTCCCTGGCGGGCGAGGTGGAATTTTCCGCCGAGGACGCCAGCCGCTCCGATTTGGACTTCCTCATCAAGGTCTTCAAGCTGGCCGCGGAGTGCGGGGCCACGGTGCTGAACATACCCGACACGGTGGGCTACGCCGTGCCCGAGGAATTTCACGATTTCTGCCGGGCCGTCATCAAGGGGGTGGCCGCGCCGGAAGGCGTCATCTTCTCGGTCCACACCCACAACGATTTGGGGCTGGCCGTGGCCAACTCCCTGGCCGCCGTCCGGGCCGGCGTGCGCCAGGTGGAAGGGACCATCAACGGCATGGGCGAACGGGGCGGCAACGCGGCCATCGAAGAGGTGGTCATGGCCATCAAGACCAGGGCCGATATCTACGCGCCCATCCACACCGGCCTCGTCACCAACCGCCTCTACCCGGTCAGCCGCCTGGTCTCCCGCCTCTCGGGCCTGGCGGTGCCGCCCAACAAGGCCGTGGTCGGGGCCAACGCCTTCGCCCACGAAGCCGGCATCCACCAGCACGGGGTGCTGAGCAACCGGGAGACCTATGAAATAATGAAGGCCGAGGACGTGGGCAGCGTCCCGGCGGTGATAGTGCTGGGCAAGCACTCGGGCCGCCACGCCTTCCGCGACCGCCTGGAACTCCTGGGCTACCAGCTGGACGACGAGCAGATCAGCCGGGCCTTCGATTCCTTCAAGCGCCTCTGCGATGAAAAGAAGGACGTCTCCGACGGCGACATCGAGGCCATAATTTCCGACCAGATCCTGGCCGTGACCCCGGAACACCGCTATGAACTCCTGGAATACGCCGTGGGGGTGGGCGCGGGGCTCTCCACGGCCACGGTGGTCATCCGCCGCGACCACGAGAAGGAACTGCGCGACGCGGCCACGGGCAACGGGCCCATAGATTCCGCCTACAACGCCATCAAGCGGGCCATGGATTTCTACCCCCAGCTGGAAAACTTCAGCATCCGGGCCACCAGCCCCCGCTCCGACGCCTTGGGGGAAACCGTGGTGGAATTAAGCCACGGCGGCGTCTCCGCCCAGGGGCGCGGCGCGGCCACCGACATAGTCAAAGCCAGCATCCAGGCCTATATCAACGCCGTCAACCGCCTCTACACCCAGGCCGCGGCCCGGGACGTCCGGCTCACTCCCGCCGGCTGAAAAACCGCGGCCGGCCGCCGCGGGCTGACATATTGATTTCAAGCGGGCCAAGCCGCGCCAAGCCGCGCCTTCGCCCGCGGGACCGAATTGCCATAAAGCCAGATAAGGCCGATTCCAAATGGAACGGCCATTAGGAAACGTTTATTCAATGGGGATTAAAAGACCGTTGATGTTTCCTTAAAACGTCTGGCGAAACTTTAACCCCTAAAGGAGGTTTTTTTCATGGATCCGTCACAGGTTTTTTCGTCAGTTGACACACTATGGGTTCTCCTCGCCGCCGCGCTGGTCTTCTTCATGCAGGCCGGCTTCGCGATGGTGGAGACCGGTTTCACCCGCGCCAAGAACGCCGGCAACATCATCATGAAGAACCTGATGGATTTTTCCATCGGCACCGTGGTGTTCTGGCTGGTCGGCTTCGGCCTCATGTTCGCCGGAGAGGCCAAGTTCATCGGTCAGCTGGACTTCATGGTCCAGGGGAATTACGACAGCAGCTTCCCCACCTACGCCTTTCTCATCTTCCAGACGGTGTTCTGCGCCACGGCCGCGACCATCGTCTCGGGCGCCATGGCCGAGCGGACCAAGTTCTCGGCCTACTGCGCCTACAGCCTGTTGATCAGCGCCCTCATCTACCCCATATCGGGGCACTGGGCCTGGGGCGGCGGCTGGCTCTCGCAGATGGGCTTCCACGATTTCGCCGGCTCCACCGTGGTCCACATGGTGGGCGGCGTCGCGGCCCTGGTCGGCGCCAAGATAGTCGGCCCGCGTATCGGCAAGTATTCCAAGACAGGTGAATCCCGCGCCATTCCCGGGCACAGCCTGACCCTGGGGGCCCTGGGCGTCTTCATCCTGTGGTTCGCCTGGTTCGGCTTCAACGGCGGCTCCACGGTCTCCATGACGGGCGACGATAACATCGTGGCGGCGGGCAAGATCTTCGTCACCACGAACCTCGCGGCGGCCATGGGGGCCGTCGGCACTATGATCATCACCTGGCTCCGGTATAAGAGGCCGGACGTCTCCATGACCTTAAACGGCGCCCTGGGGGGCCTGGTGGCCATCACCGCCGGCTGCGACATGGTCTCGCCGTTCGGGGCCTTCTGCATAGGCCTCGCCGCGGCGGTCATGATCGTCTTCGGCGTGGAGTTCATCGACAAGGTCCTTAAAATCGACGACCCCGTGGGCGCCATAGGCGTGCACGGGCTCTGCGGCGCCCTGGGCACCGTCCTGACCGGCGTCTTCGCCCTTGAGGGCGGCGCGCTCTACGGCGGGGGCTTCGGCTTCCTGGGCGTCCAGGCCATAGGGGTCGTCTCGGTGGCCGCCTGGGTCGCGGTGACCATGGCCATCGTCTTCCTGATCATCAAAAACACCATCGGGCTCCGCGTTTCGAAGACCGAGGAAATCGCGGGGCTGGACGTCACGGAACACGGGCTGACCAGCAGCTACGCGGACTTCATGACCAACGCGCCGGCCGGCGCGGATTTCCGTCCCGCCGCGGGCGGGGACGCCCCGGTTCCGCCGGAAAAAGCCGTGCCCGTCAAGAACACTTCGCGCCCCGGCGCCAAGATGACCAAGGCGGTCATCATCACCAACCAGGACAAGTTCGACGGCCTGAAGCTGGCCTTGGACAAAATCGGCATCACCGGCCTGACCGTGACGCAGGTGCTGGGCTACGGCATGCAGCGGGGCGCCCCGGAATACTACCGCGGCGTCCAGTTGGAGACGGTGCTCCTGCCCAAGGTGAAGCTGGAAATCGTCATCTGCAAGATCCCGACCGACGTGCTGGTCAACACGGTCAAGAAGGCCCTTTATACCGGCAAGGTCGGGGACGGGAAAATATTCATCTATGACGTCGAAAACGTCATCAAGGTCCGCACCGGCGAGGAAGGCTACGACGCCCTGCAGGACGAGGACTGACCACCACCCGGCGGGGTGCGGGGCCGGAAGGCCCCGCACCCTCAATCAATCATTATTTCGCCGGTCAAATAAAGTTTCACCCGGCCGCCTATATGCACCCGCCCCCCCACATCTTCAACCCAAAGCAGCCCGCCGCGCCGGGAAAGCTGGCGGGCGGTCATCTTGGTCCGGCCCAGGCGCTTTGACCAATAGGGAACCATAAGGCAATGCGAGCGGCCGGTCACCGGGTCTTCGTTGATTCCGGCATTGGGGGCGAAATACCGGGAGACGAAGTCGCAGTCGCGCCCGGGCGCGGTGATTATCACGCCGAAGCTGTTGTCCGGCATCCCCGCCTCGGCCTCCACTTCCTTCAGCGCTTCAAAATCGGGCCGCAGGTCGCGGACCTCCTCCTCGGACTCAAGCACGGCCATTATGTCGGCGGCTTTGTAGGTCTCAAAGCGGCCGGTTCCGAAAGCCTTGGCCAGGGCCGGGTAGTTCGGGGCCGGCTCGGCCGGCCAGGCCGGGAAGTCCATCCAAAGCCGGTCCCCTTCCCCCCGGGTGACGGTCAAGACTCCGCTCAGGGTCGAAAAGCGCAAATCCGAGGCGGCGGTCTCCACAAATTCAAACAGCACGAAAGCCCCGCCCATGGTGGCATGGCCGCAAAGGTCTATTTCCAGGGTCGGGGTGAACCAGCGCAAATCGTAACCGCCGTCTCTCTTGACCAGAAAGGCCGTTTCGGAGAGGTTGTTCTCGGCGGCTATGCTTTGGAGCGTTTCGTCGGCCGGCCAGGAATCCAGAAGGCAGACGCCGGCCGGGTTCCCGCCGAAAAGGCGGTCGGTGAACACGTCCACGACATGGTATTTCACAGGGCTCCCTCCTTTGGGATTATTCCAGACAGCATACCAGCTTTGCGGGCGGTTAGCCATACCCGGGCGCCATAGGCGCCTCAAATTTCCAGCGACCTGCCGGCCACGGCCACTGAACCAGGGTGCGGGTTTCGCCGCCGGCGGCCCAGGCGACCGCCTGGCCGCCGACCAGGGGTCCAGGGCCGGAGCCCTGGCCCTGGAAATTTCAACTTGCAAAACACTGCTGATTATAATACAAAGAAATATTCGGCTCCCGGCCGGGCTGCCCGGCCGTCCGGCCTCCCTTAAACCCGGATACTATATCATCATGCTGGCCTACATCAGAAAAAACGCCAACAGCGCCGTGGTCTGGTTCATCATCGGGGCCATCGCCCTGGTCTTCATCTTTTTCGGCCTGGGGCGGCAGCGCGGTTCGGCGGACCTGGTCACGGTCAACGGTGAAGAGGCCGACCTCCAGGAATACCAGGACCTGCTCAGGGAGGCCCAGTCCCGGCAGCGGCGGGCGGACCAATCCCCGGACGCCGACCAATACGCCCGGGTGGCGGCCCTCCACGAGCAGATCTCCTGGATCCTGACCCGGCAGTTCGGCGAAAACTTAGGGCTCCGGCCCAGCCCCCGGGCTCTGCGGGAGACCGTGGCCTCCATCGCGGCCTTCCAGGTTGACGGCCGTTTCAACCTGGAACGCTACCAGGCCGCCTTGAAGGCCCAGCGCCGCAGCCCTATCGATTTTGAACGGGAACTCCGGCGGGATATCACCTCGCAGCGGGCTCTCAGCCTGGTCCAGGGCCTGGCCCGGACCTATCGGCCGGAAATGGCGGAACTCTTCCACCTCCAGGAAGACCGGGTCCGCTTCGACTACCTCTTCCTGGCCGACGAGGACGGCCATTGGGATCCCAAGCCCACGGCCGAAGAACTGGAGGCCTATTACGCCGCCCGCCGGGAAAACTGGCGGCGGCCGGCGGAGATGACCGTCCAGTATGTGGAGATAATCCCGGACGACTACCTGGGCCGGGCCGAACTCACCGAGGCCGAACTGGAGGAATATTACGCCCTGAACCAGGGCCGCTTCCTCAAGCCGGAAGCTATCCAGGCCCGGCAGATACTCTTCGCTTTCCCCTCCATGAACCCTGAGGAAGCCGAAAGGCAAGCCGCCCTGGCCAAGGCCGAGGCGGCTAGGGCCCGTCTGGACCAGGGGGCGGATTTCGCGGCCTTGGCCAAGGAGTTGAGCGACGACCGCGGCACGGCCGCCAAAGGCGGGGATATGGGTTTCCTGGCCCGGGGCTCGACCTTCCCGGAATTGGAGGAAGCCGCCTTCAGCGCCCCCCTGAACGAAGTGATCGGCCCGGTGGCCACCGACGCGGGCTTCCACCTCGTCCAGGTCACGGCCCGCCGGCCCGCCGCCCCCAGCCCCCTGGCGGAAGTCCGGGATTCACTGGCCGGGGAATTGAAGGTCCTCCGGGCCCGCCGGACAGCGGTGGATCTCTTGGAAAACCTGTTGGACAGGGCCGAAGTCAACCCCGACCTGGCCGATGCGGCCCAGGGTCTGGGCCTCCGGGCCGCCTTGAGCCGCCCCTTCACCCCCGACACCGCCCCCGGTTTTTTTGAAAACAATTCCGAGGCCGTCCAAAGGGCCTTCAGCGCCCCTCTGGACCGGGTGGCCCCGCCCTTTGAAGGCGAGCGGACCCTTTTGCTCTATGTGCCCCGGACGCGCCAGGAAAGCCGCGTCCCTCCCCTGGAAGAGGTGCGCGAAGAGGTGGACCGGGCCTGGAAGCGGGAAGCCGCGGACGACCTGACCCGGCAACGCCTGGAAAGCTTCCTGCCGGAAATCCGGGCCCAGGGCTGGGAAGCCTATGCCAAGGCCCCGGGCCGCCGTCTTAAAAGCGGCGCCGGCCCCCTGACCACCCGCTACGCCTTGTCCGGCTCGCCGCCCTTCGAGGGCAGCGAACCCCGGGCCGTGACCGCCCTGGCCTTCTCCTCCGCCGTGCCCGGCCAGGTTCTGCCGGTTTCCCTGGCCGGCCGGCTGGACGGGCGCCCCGGCCGCTTTCTCCTGCGCCTGGCCGAATACCAGGCGGCCGACGAAAGCCGCCTGGAAGGGCCCGAAGGCCGGTCCCTGGAATATTTCCTGGCCCTGAACAAGAGCCATCTCCTCATGCAGACCTGGCGGGTGGGGCTCTATGAGGCCTCCAAGAACCGCATCGAAATCCCCCCCCGTTTCCTCCAGTAGAGACGCCGGAACATGTTCGACCGTTTAAGCGACAAACTCTCCGCTGTTTTCCAGAAACTGGCCGGCCGCGGCAAAATAAGCGAAGCCGATCTCAAGAGCACCCTCCGGGAAGTGCGCCTGGCCCTGTTGGAGGCCGACGTCAATTACAAGGTGGTCAAGGATTTTCTCCAGGCCGTGGAAACCCGGGCCCTGGGGGCCGAAATCCTGGCCAGCCTGACCGCGCCCCAGCAGGTGCTCAAAATCGTCTATGAGGAACTGCGCGACCTCATGGGCGGCTCGGCCAGCGGCCTGGATTTGGGGGGCCGGCCGCCGGCGCCCATCCTTTTGGTGGGCCTCCAGGGTTCCGGCAAAACCACCACCGCCGCCAAGCTCGCCTGGCATCTCAAGAAAGGGGGCCGGAAGCCCTACCTGGTTCCGGCCGACGTCCGGCGTCCGGCGGCCATCCTGCAGTTGACCCGCCTGGGCCAGGAGGCGGAGGTGCCGGTTTTCCCTTCCGCCCAGGATATGAATCCGGTGGACATAGCCGCCCGGGCCCTGGCCGCCGCCGCGGGCGAAGGCCGCGACGTGGTCATCATAGACACCGCCGGCCGGCTCACCGTCGATGAGGAACTGATGGCCGAACTCGGCCGCCTCAAGGCGGCCGTGACCCCCCGCGAAATACTCCTGGTGGCCGACGCCATGACCGGCCAGGAAGCGGTGACCATAGCCGAGGCCTTCAACGCCCGCCTGAACCTCACCGGGGTCATTCTCTCGAAAATGGAGGGCGACGCGCGCGGCGGCGCGGCCATGAGCATCCGGGCCGTGGTGGACCGCCCCCTGAAGTTCGTCGGCACGGGCGAAAAAATCGACGCCCTGGATATCTTCCACCCCAACCGGGCGGCTTCGACCATCCTGGGCCTGGGGGACCTGGAAAGCCTCATCGACAAGGCCCGGGAAGCCCTGGACGAAGAGGAAGCCCGGGCCCTGGCCCGCAAAATGCAAAAGGGCGAATTCACCTTGGCCGATTTCCAGGCCCAGATCCGCCAGATCAGGAACATGGGTTCCCTGGAAAACCTCATGGGCATGATCCCCGGCCTGGGCAAGCTCAAAAAACTCAAGGAAGCCCGGCCCGACGAAAGCGAACTCAGGAAAATCGAGGCCATCATAAATTCCATGACCTTGGGGGAGAGGGCCAACCACCTCATCATAGACGCCGGCCGCCGCCGCCGCATAGCCAAAGGCAGCGGCACCACGGTGGCCGACGTCAACCAACTGCTCAAGAATTTCGCGGAAACCCGCAAAATGATGCAGCGCTTTACCAAGGGGGGATTTAAAAACCTCCTCCGCTGATTAATGGTCTTTTTGCCCCCTGGCGGCGTTACTCGCGTTGTTTAAGGCTCAAAATATTTACAATATTCCTCGCCTTAAACAACGCTCGCGCCTGGCCAGTGAACAAAAATCCTCATTAATCAGAATTTCAACACGGTGATTAAGGGTCATTTTGTCATTATAGAAGGAGAAAGACGCATGGCTTTGAAAATCCGCCTGGCCCGCCTGGGGGCCAAGAAAAAACCCTTCTACCGCATCGTGGTGGCCGACAGCGCCGCCAAGCGGGACGGCCGTTTCCTGGAAGTGGTGGGCCTTTACGACCCCAACCACAACCCGGCCCGGGTGTCCTTCAAAAAGGACCTCGTGGACCAGTGGCTGGCCCGGGGGGCCAAACCCACCGAAACGGTCCACAATCTTCTCCGCCGAGGCTGATTTGAAGGAACTCATCGAATACCTGGCCTCGTCCTTGGCCGAGCGGCCGGAAGAGGTGCGGGTCGTTGAAAGCCGGGACGAAAAAGGCCCGCTTCTGCACCTGACCGTCGCCCCGGAGGACCAGAGCCGCCTCATCGGCAAAGAGGGCCGCACCATAAAGGCCATGCGTTCTCTCCTGGCCGCCTCGGCGGCCAAGACCGGGGTCCGCTATGTCCTGAAAATCACCGGCGGGGATCACCCCGCCAGCGAGGAAGGCCATGACTGAGCCCCCGGCGGCGGGCTTGGTGGAACTGGGGCGGGTTATCCGGCCTCACGGGGTGAACGGCGCCTTCATCGTCGCGCCTTACACGGAAAACCCGGCGGCCATCCTGGAGAGCGCGGGGCTGGAACTATTGTCGCCCGACGGCCTTAAGCGGCGTCCGGCCCAAGGCTTGGCCGGCCGGCCGACGGCCGGCCGCCTCATCGTCAAACTCCCCGGCCTGGACGGCCGCGAAGAGGCGGCCGCCCTTAAAGGCTGGCGCCTGGTCCTGCCCCGGGCACTCCTCCCCCCCTTGCCGGACGATGAAATTTACTGGGCCGACCTCCTGGGCCTCGCGGTCTCCACCACGGCCGGCCGGGCCTTGGGCCGGGTCGAGCACCTCATGGAAGCCGGGGCCGGCCTACTCCTGGCGGTCATCGACCAGGCCGGCGTCGAAAGGCTTATTCCCTTTCAGCCCGGCCTGGTGGCCGAACTGGATATCCCCGGCCGCCGCCTGGTTCTCGATCCGCCGCCGGGACTTCTGGATCTCTAAAGGAAAATCAAATGAAAATTTTAAGATCGGCTTATCTG
>JAITUX010000011.1 GCA_031286085.1 Candidatus Adiutrix sp.
ATGCTGACGCTGTTGCCGGCGCTGCCGTAGGTGGAGTAGCCGCCTGTGACTGAGGTCACCGTGCCGCCGCTGATGTTGACGCTGTTGCCCTCGGCCGTGTAGCCGTATCCTCCATAGACGGGCTTCACCGTGCCGCCGCTGATGCTGACGCTGTTGCCCGTGGCCGACGTGGATGCGTAGGCGCCGTAGACGCCGCCGGACACGGTGCTGTCGCTGATGAACACAGAGTTATCCGCGGCCACGCTGGAGGTGCTGCCGTAGCTCTCTCCGCCCCAGACAGTATAAGCGGAGCTATTATTGCTGATGGTCACGCGGTTGCCTGTGACCGTGGCGTTGCCGCGGATGTGTTCGGCTTGCCCGCCGTAGACGTAAGTTGCCTGGCCGCCGTTGATGGTCACGCTGTTGTTGGCGGCCGACGAATCTTTAGTTTGTGAAAGTGCGCCTAAAACACCGCCGCCCACACCGGGGCCGTTGATGATGACCGTGTTGCCGTTGGTATCTCCGTCACAGGGGCTGGCCCCGTTGGGCCCGGCGCCGTTGCCGCAAACACTGCCAGGGGTGCCCGCATCAATGGTGATGGTCTGCCCGGCCAGGGCCGTGGCGGCCGCGAGCGCGGAACTGAGCGGCAGCCAGAGCAGAAGAGCGAATCCCAGGCGGGGCAAACTCGAATTAAAATGTCTTTTCATAACCAGCCCTCGGTATGTCAATGACGTATGGGGGGAGCGTCGGCGGAGCCGGGCTTGAGCCTGGCGGGCGAAACGCCGAAACGGCCCCGCCTCCGCTTGGAGAGAGGGGGCCGTTTCGGCCGCCGGCGCTTCCCTGATGTTGATTTCGTTGTTTTGCGGGCCAAACCGGAGAGAGCGTTTGTTCTTGAAGCGGAAGGCTGTAGTTACGGCAAAAGAAATACCGACAATGAAATGCCGGTATTTGAATATGGCTGGCACCGAGCACCTTCCAGCGATTAGCTGAATGGCCTCTTAATATTAAAGAGGCCGGGCGCTAGAAACAGCTTCATGAACTGCGGACTTATTCCTCAGAAAGTATTTTATTCAGTCCACACCCGGCCAGGCCGCCAGTTGCAAGAAAAAAAAAGACACGGCTGACCGGGCGTGTGACCGCATGAAGGTATTTCTAGTACCTGCTGAAATTTAAGCATAGGGCAAGCTAAAAGTCAAGCACTATGATTTCAGATTGTTACTGGCAAATGGATTTTCCGTTTGCTCTGGCCCCGGGCAATTCATTTGTTAAGTGACACGGGGCGAAAGCCCGGTTGCTTTTCATTCCCGGCCTGGCTTACAATCTTGCAACCGGCTTTTTCTTGGCCGGCCGGGCGCTTTTTTTATTTTAACATGGCCGCTGTCCGCAACAAAAAGGGTGAGGCTATGGCCGACGATTTCAAAGACTGCGGCGCGGCTGTTTTGTGCGGCGGCCGCAGCCGGCGCATGGGCGCGGATAAGGCCCTTTATCTGGCGGACGGGGAAGGGCGGGCCCTTTTGCCGGCCCTGGCCGGCGGGCTGGCCGAACGCTTCGGCGAGGTTGTCCTGGTGACCGACGACCGCCGTAAATTCGCCGCCGCCCCCGACCTTGAGCCTTTCGCCCAAGTGGATGACCTGCGGCCCGGGTCCGGCCCGGTGGGCGCCATCCTGACCGCCCTGACCCGGTTGCCGGAGCGGCCGGTCTTTGTCCTGGCCTGCGATATGCCGGTCATTGACTGGCCTATCATAGGGCGGCTGAAAGAGCTTATGTCCGCCGCCGGGGCCGCGGCGGCCCTGCCGCGCCACGGCGGCCGCCTGGAGCCGCTCCACGCCTTTTACGGCCCCGCCGCCGCCCCGGTCCTGGCCCGGGGCCTCGACGAGGGCCGCTCGGCCGTGCGGGAAAACCTGGCCCTAATGAATACCGTTTATCTGGATTGCCCCGGCCCGGGCGAGGCCGGGGCGGTCCCCGGCCTTTTCGCCAATCTCAACACCCCGGAAGAGGCGCGTAAAGCCGGTTACAGCCTTTGCCTGGGGCCGTAGGCCCCAGGCGCCTGAGGCGCCTCAAATTTTCACCGACCTTCCGGTCCCGGCTATTGGTCTCCGCGTTGACCAGGCTGCCCGTCGGCTATGGGGTCCAGGGGCCGCCGGCCCCTGGCATTACTCAGTGGTTTTATTGTATAAATGCGCTATGGTCAGTAACGCTCAAAAGGCCTTTGGTTTGAGGCCCTGGAGCGGGGGAGGGTTCCGGGAGGTCGCCGTATGAAAATAGCCGTGCTGGGCGCCGGGGCCATGGGCTCCCTCTTGGGCGGCCTCTTGGCCGAGGGCGGCCACGAGGTCACCCTCATCAGCACCCGGGCCGAACACGTCGAACTGATAAACCGGGAAGGCCTGTTCCTGGAGGACCCGGGCGGCGGCCGCCGCGTCGGACTAAAGGCCTGCCTGGCGGCCGCGGAAGCCGGGCCGGCCGAACTGGTCATCGTCGCCGTCAAGGCCCCCCAGACCCGCGAGGCCATGGCCGGGGCCCTGAGCCTGGTCAGCCAGGACACCCTGGTCCTGACCCTCCAGAACGGGCTGGGCAACGTGGAAAACCTGGTCGAGGCGGTCGGCCCGGGGCCGGTGGTCGCCGGCACCTCCAACTGCGGAGCCCACCTCAAGGGCCCCGGACGGGTCCGCCACGCCGGCGGCCGCGGCGTGGCCCTGGGGGAATTGTCGGGCCTTATAACCGGCCGGCTCCTGGGCCTGGGCCGGGTTTTCGAAGAGTCCGGCTTCGCCCCGGTGAGCCTGTCCGACAATGTCCTGAGCCTGCTCTGGGGCAAGCTTCTCATAAACGTCGCCATCAACGCCGTAACCGCCCTGGCCCGCATCCGCAACGGCCAGATTCTCGATTTTCCGGAAACCGCGGAAATATCCCGCCTGGCCGTGCTGGAGGCCGTGGAGGTGGCCAGGCGCAAGGGCATAGCTTTACCCGGCGACCCAGTCGGGAACGCCTTCGAGGTGGCCCGGGAGACCGGGGCCAATTTTTCGTCCATGCTCCAGGACGTCGCCCGCCAGCGGCCCACCGAAATCGACTTCATCAACGGGGCCGTGGTGCGGGAGGGCGAGGCCCTGGGCGTTCCGACGCCGGTCAACAAGGTGCTGGCCGGCCTGGTTTCGGTTTACCAGCGGACCTGCCCCAAGGAGATATGATAAGGCTGGGGCGGTTGGGCGCCGCTTTTTAATTCCAGCGGCCTTCCGGCCGGGAATTAATAATGGCCCCTGGTCGATAATAGCGTTTGACTTTTGTCCGGCCAGATGCTAAATTGAGGATAAAGCGTTATATTTAGCCAAAGTCGAGGTTGTGGGGGTTCGCCTTAGTTTCGACCGGCTCTGGCGGCGGCTTCCGTGTCCGCCGGCCCGGCCGGCCTTTACGCCATATGAGGGGGGAAAGCATGACCGAACTGAGTGAAAACCAGGTTATGGAGATCATGAAAGGCTACGGCAACGACGCCCAGCAGCTCATTGCCGTGCTCCTTGATATCCAGGCCGCATCCGGCCGTAACTGCGTGGAACAGAAATGGGCGGCCCTGACGGCGCGGGTTCTGGATGTGCCGCTGTCCAAAGTTTACGATATCCTGACTTTTTATGCCATGTTCAGCACCGAGCCCCGCGGCGAGAATGTCGTGGAAATCTGCCAGAGCGCGCCCTGCCACTTCACTAAGGCCGAAGACGTGGTGGGCTGGTTTGAGGCGGCCGCGGGGGTCAAGGTCGACCAGACCACGGCCGACGGCAAGATAACCCTGTTCCGCACCAGCTGCGTGGGCGCCTGCGACATCGGCCCGGTGGCCAAGATCGGCGACGACGTCTTCGGCAGCCTGACGGAGGATAAAGTCAAAACCCTGGTCAAAAGCTGCCGGGAAAGCCAGCCGGCCCTGCGGGAGGCCCTGATATGTCAAAACTGAACAACCTGATCTCGGAAGGCGCCGGCAAGATCAACCCCGTTTCCGTGGAGGAGTATGTCGGCCTGGGCGGCTACACCGCCCTGAAAAAGGCCGTCGGCATGACCCCGGAGGCGGTCATAGAGGAAGTCAAGAAGGCCAAGCTTCGGGGCCGGGGCGGGGCCGCCTTCCCGGCCGGCGAAAAGTGGGCGCACCTTCTGCGCTCCCCCGGAACCCCCAACAAGTACATAGTCTGCAACGCCGACGAAGGCGAACCGGGCACCTTCAAGGACAAGCTCATCCTGGGCCAGCTGCCCCATAAGCTCCTGGAGGGCATCACCATAGCCGGCTTCGTCTTCAAGGCCAAGGCCGGTTACATTTACGTGCGCGGGGAATACCGCAAAATCCAGAAGCTCATCCTGAAGGCCATCGAGAACGCCAAGGCCGCGGGCTACCTGGGCTCGAACATTCTCAAGACGGGCTTTGATTTCGACATTCACGTCATCTCCGGCGCCGGGGCCTATGTCTGCGGCGAGAACTCGGCCCTCCTGAACTCCACCGAGGGCAAGGTCGGCCGGCCCCGCATCAAGCCCCCCCGCCTGGCCGACGTGGGCCTCTTTCTCCAGCCCACCCTGGTCAACAACGTCGAGTCCCTGGCCAGCATTCCGGCCATAGTCAACAAGGGCGGCGATGAATTCCTGAAGATCGGCCACCCCGACGGCGGCGGCACCAAGCTCATCTGCCTGTCCGGCCACGCCGCGAAAAAGGGCGTGTTTGAAATCCCCCTGGGCAAGGTCACCCTGAAGGACGCCATCTACGACCCGGAAATGGGCGGCGGCATTGCCGGGGGCCGGAAACTCAAGTTCTTCCACCTGGGCGGACAGAGCGGCCCCATTGGCGGCCCGGCCCAACTGGATACGGTTTACAGCTATGACGACCTCAAGAAGGCCGGCTTGGCCGTGGGTTCCGGGGCCATCGTGGTCATGGACGAAACCGTCTCCATCCTGGATTACCTGAAGAGCATCACCGAGTTCTTCATCCATGAGTCCTGCGGCAAATGCATTCCCTGCCGGGAGGGCAACAAGCAGCTCTACAAGCTTTTGCAGAAACTCTCCGCGCCGGGCGGGGCCGACGCCGAAGATCTGAACACCCTGCGCCGCCTGATCCGCACCATGACCGACGCCTCCTTCTGCGGCCTAGGCCAGAGCGCCGCCGTGGCCCTGAACACCGCCTGGAAGCATTTCAAGGCGGAATTCGAAGCCAACGTCAAACCCAGCGCCGCCCGGGCGGCCTGATGCGAGGTGACCTAAAATGAGCCAGCAACAGCCCGATCCGAGCAAAAGCGTCAACCTGACCATAGACGGCCGGCCGGTTACCGTGCCCAAGGGCACCACCATTCTGGAAGCGGCCCGGACTATAGGCATCCACATTCCCGTGCTCTGCGACCACCCCGACCTGGCCTGGCGGGCCGTCTGCCGCCTGTGCGTGGTGGAGTGCGACGGCGGGAGCAAGCTGAACGCCGCCTGCGCCAACTATGTCTATGAAGGCCTCAAGGTGGTCACCAGCAATCCCCGCATCCAGAGCATACGCAAAATGATTGTGGAGATGATCCTGGCCGAGCATCCCCAGGAATGCCTGACCTGCATCCGCAGCCAGAATTGCGAACTGCAGCGCCTGGCCCTGCAGTTCGGCATCAAGAAGCCGCCCTTCCCCCTGGAACCCAAGACCTGCCCGGTGGACGTGGACACCAAGACCATTACCCGGGACATGAGCAAGTGCGTCAAGTGCGGCCGCTGCGTCGAGGTCTGCCAGGAGGTCCAGAGCGTCCGGGCCATCAATACCGCCTACCGCAGCCTCCATTATGAAATCACCACGCCCTATGACCAGGCCCTTATCGAAGGCCCCTGCGTCTATTGCGGCCAGTGCGCGGCGGTCTGCCCGGTGGGGGCCATTTATGAAAACGACCAGACCGAAGAGGTCTGGGCGGCCTTGGACAGCCCCGAGCGGCATGTGGTGGTGCAGACCGCCCCGGCCGTGCGCGTGGCCCTGGGCGACGAATTCGGCCTGCCCAAGGGGGCCATCACCACGGGCAAAATGGTCACGGCCTTGAAGCGCCTGGGCTTCGACAAGGTCTTCGACACCGATTTCACGGCCGATTTGACCATCATGGAAGAGGGCCACGAGCTTCTGCACCGCCTCAAGAACGGCGGCCGGCTGCCCATGATCACCAGTTGTTCTCCGGGCTGGATAAATTTCGCCGAAGTCTTCTACCCGGACCTGGTGGAGCACCTGTCCACCTGCAAGAGCCCCCAGCAGATGTTCGGCCCCCTGGCCAAGACCTACTATGCCCAGGTCTCCGGGGTGGAGGCCGCCAAGATAACCTCGGTCTCCATAATGCCCTGCACCGCCAAGAAGTTCGAGGCCCAGCGGCCGGAAATGGCCTCCAGCGGCTTCCGGGACGTTGACGTGGTGCTGACCACCCGGGAACTGGCCCGGATGATCAAGCTGGCCGGCATTGATTTCGCGGCCCTGCCCGAGAGCAAATACGACAGCCTCATGGGCGATTCCACCGGCGCGGCGGTCATTTTCGGCACTTCCGGCGGGGTCATGGAGGCGGCTCTCCGCACCGTCTATGAAGTGGTCACCGGCGAAACCCTGAAATCGGTGGATTTTGCAGGCGTGCGCGGCCACCAGGGGCTAAAGCAGGCCGAGGTGGACCTCAAGGGCACCAAGGTCAAGGTGCTCATCGCCAACGGCCTGGCCAACGCCCGCAAGATCATGGATTCCATCCGCAAGGGCGAATGCGACGCCACCTTCGTGGAGATCATGTGTTGTCCAGGCGGGTGCGTGGGCGGCGGCGGCCAGCCTTACGGCAACAGCCGCATAAAGGCCCAGCGCATGGACGGCCTCTACGAGGCCGACCGGCAGCTGCCCTTGCGGAAATCCCATGAAAACCCGGAGGTCAAGGCCATCTACGAGAAATTCCTGAAAGAGCCGCTGGGTGAAAAATCCCATCACCTCCTCCATACCCACTACAGCACCACCGGCAAGAACCACTGGAAGGGCGGCGGTCATGGCCACGGCCACGGTCACGGCCACTGACGCCGGTTCCCGACCTTAGGAGAGGAAGGCCGCGGCTCCATCCGGGCCGCGGCCTTCTTGCGCCGGGGACGGCCTCTCTCTTGTCTTGAACAGCTTTTCGGATTATAATGCCTGGCAGCGCAGGGAGCCTGCCGATATAAACATTGAACGGCCGGGAGGAAGACGACCATGAGCGAAGAAGCCGCCGCCGCGATGGAAGTAACGCAGCCTGTCGAAGTTCCCGACCAATTCCGGGTTGAACATGAGGGCAAATACCTGACCTTCCAACTGGCCGAGGAAGGCTACGGCATCGGCATACTCAAGGTCCGGGAAATCATCGGCATGTTGCCGGTGACTCCGGTGCCTCAGACCCCCCACTTTCTCAAGGGCGTCATCAATCTGCGCGGCCAGGTCATCCCGGTGGTGGATCTAAGGCTTAAATTCGGGCTGCTGGAAGAGGAATATACCGAACGCACCAGCATCATAGTGGTGGAAGTCAAGGGCGTCTCCAACAGCATTCCCATCGGCATCGTGGTGGACACGGTTTCCGAGGTCATCAACATCACGGCCGGCTCCATAGAACCGCCCCCGACTTTCGGCGCGTCCATCAAGACCAGTTATATTCTGGGCATGGCCAAGACCGACAGCGGGGTCAAGATACTTTTGAACATCGACCAGGTGCTGTCCGCCGACGAGCTGGGCGCCATTTGAGGCGCCCTTCGGCCGTCCTGGCCGCGGCGGCGTCGGAAATGGTCGGGGCCGTGGGCCGCTGGGCCCTGGCCCACCTCCGCCGCCTGGGCGAACAGGCCGGTTTCGCCGGGCGTCTCTTTAGGCTCGGCCGCCTTCCGGTCAGGGGCCTCATGCTCCGGCTGGCGCTGGATGAAGTCTTCAAACTGGTCCTGGGGGCGTTGCCGCTCACCCTTTTGGTCGGTTTCATCATGGGCGGGGCCTGGGCCTTTATCTGGCTCGGGCCTTTGGCCTATCTGGGCGGCGGTCTCGACAGCGTAACCTCGGCCCTGATTCACGTCAACTCCCTGCTCCTGGCGCCCATACTGGTTTCCGTAATCATAATTTTCGGTTACGGCGCCTCCACCGTCTGGGAACTGGCGGTGATGAAGGCGACCCGCCAGTTTGAGACCCTCGTCCGCCTGGGCGTGCCTCCGGAACATTTTCTGGCCCTGCCCCGCATAGCGGCCACCCTGGTCGCCCTGCCGCCGCTCCTGGCCATATTCACGCTGGTCTCCTTTGTCGGCGCTTATATCATGGTCTGGCAATACACCGGCCATTCGGTCCTGGCCTTCATCATCTCCCTGGGCGACAACGCCCGGGCCTTCCACTTCATAGCCATTCTATTTAAAAGCCTCGGCCTGTCCCTGTCCCTGTCCTTCTTCACCATCTATGGGGGCTTCGAGGTGGAAACCGGCGGCCTGGGCCGGGGCTCGGACATCTTGAGCCAGGCCTTGGCCGAAGCCTTCTTCTTCAGCATCCTGTCCAGCCTGCTGGTTTCGGCCTTTTTCAGGTGACCTGTGCCGCGAACCGGGGAAAGCGGAACGGTTTCGCCCGGCGGCCCGCCGCCGGCGGGGGCACCGGCCTTATCGGCCGAAGGGGTGCGGCTGGCCGATGAAGCCGGGCGCAGCCACGGCCCCCTGGATATGGTTGTCCGGCCCGGGGAGATGTCCCTGGTCATCGTCCGTGAACTGGGCCTGCTCCGGCGGCTCATGAAATGCTGCCTGGCTTTCGAGCGCCCCGACTCCGGCCGGCTTTCCTGGTGGCCCGGGGCCGTCCCCGGCGACGCCTTTTACCGCCAGATAGGTTACGTGGACCGTCAGAGCCAGCTTCTGCACCGCTGGTCTCTTCTGGACCACTTCCGCATCTTTGACGGCTATTCAGGAGCCGCCGGCGACCCGGGGGCCGCCCGAAAACTCCTGGATTCCCTGGGCCTGACGGCCCAGGCCGGGCTGCCGACTGAAAACCTGGCCGAACCCGTCCGCCGCCTGGCCCTCTACGCCCTGGCCCTTTACCAGCGCCCGCGCCTGATGCTCCTGGAACGCCCGTTCCAGTCCCTGGACAGGGATTTCCAGCTGGTCTGGGACCTTATCCGGGGCCGGGTCGCGGCCGGCGAACTGGCCGTCATGGTCTTCGAGCGCTCCAGGGACCCCTATCCCCAGGATTCCTTCCGCCAGACGGCCGTTTTTTCACATTCTTCCGCCGGACCTCTTAATTTATCTTGAGGCCCGGAGCCAAAATGTGTAAAATAATATACAAGATGTTGTGTCTTGGGGCCTATGGCCCCGGTGAGGGCGCAAGGTCGGCGGACGGGAACATTTTTTAAGCCAAGCCCGCTCTTTCAAAGCCCGCAAAAATGGGGAGGCCATGCACGCGCCTTATACTCGTAGGGAAAAGCTGGCCGGCCTCTTCCTTCTGGCCGGGCTGGCGGTCGGTTTCGCCATTACCGTGGTCGTCGGCGGCGGGCAGGATTGGTTTCGCCAATACAACCAGTATTACGCCATCTTCAACAACGGCTACGGCCTGGAACCCGGGGTCAAGGTCAAGTTTTTGCGCACGGATATCGGCCTGGTGACCCGCCTGGAACTGACCGACAACAACAAGGTCAAGGTTCATCTGGCCATACGCGAGGATTTCGCCGACCGCCTCAAGACCGACAGCGTGGCCAACATAAACAGCCCCACCTTCATAGGCAGTGAATTCATAGATATCCTGCCCGGCAGCCCCAAGACCGCCCTGATTCCCGACGGCGGCCAGATTCCGGCCGTGGAGCGCAAAAGCCTGTCCGAATACGTGGAAGACCTGCACCTGGACATCATGCTGGCCCGGGTGGAGGACACCATGACCAATGTGGCCAGCCTGACCAGCCAGCTTCAGGAGCCGGCCGGGCCTTTCCTGGGCACCATGTCCGACGTCCGCAACATAACCTCCACCGTGGCCGGCGGCCAAGGCAACCTGGGCCGCCTTATCCACGACGAGGAAGCCTACGACAAGGTCAACCAAAGCCTCGGCGACGTCAACGCCATCACCGGCAACCTGGCCGGCCTGAGCGGCCACTTGAACCGGGATATACCGCCCATAGTCGCCCAGGTGGAACAGGGCGCCCGCAACCTGCCGGAAATCGGCCGGGGGGTTCACGAAGGTATCCGCAGCGCCACCCAGATATTGGAATCGGTCAAGCGCAATTTTCTGATCCGGGGGAATCTGCCCCGGGAACCGGCCGTCGAGACCCCCACCGTGCCCGCCCGTCAGGGATTCTGACCGTGGTCCGCTCTTTCGCCCGGGCGGTTCTGGCCGCCGTGATTTTGGCCGGTTCGGGTTGCGGCGGGTCTCTCCCGCCGCCCGACCCGCCCAATCTGGCCGAGGCCAAGGACAGCCTGAGCCGGGGCAATTACTGGTTCGGGCGGGGTTGCTACCGGGAGGCCGGGCGTTTTTTCCGGGAAGGTGAAATTTCAGCCCGCCTCAGCGATGAGGTGCGGCTCATTATAAAGGCTTTGAACAGCCAGGGCGCGGCGGCCCTGGCCCAGGGCGACCAGGATAAGGCCGCTAGTTTTCTGGCCCAGGCTCTGGATTTGGCCCAAGCCCAGCCCGGCCGGCCGGAGTTGGACCGCATTCTGGGCAACCTGGCCGCCCTGGCCCGGCGCCTGGGCCGGCCCGAGGACGCGGGGGAATTATGGCGGGCCGCGGTCCAGGCGGCCGTTTCAGCCGGGTTTTCGCCGGCCACCTACCAGGCCAGCCTGGCCCGGCTTCATTTGGAGGCCGGCCGGCGGGACGACTTTCTGGCCTTGGCCGACCAAGCCCTGGCCGAGGCCTTGAAATCGGCCCGGCCCCCGGCCAAAACCTCCCGCCCCCCGGCCGGCGGCGCGCCGAAGAAGGGTGGGGGCGGCTCCGAACTTTCGGCCGAGACGCCAACTCCGGCCGGTCCGCCCGCGCCTGAAAACCTGGTTCTGGCCGACGCCTTGAACCTGGCCGGCCAGGCGGCCGGCCTGAGAGGGGACCGGGCCGCGGCTGAAAAATTTTTCCGCGAGGCCCTGGCCCTGGACCGCCAGATGGAATACACCCCCGGGCTGGCCCAGGACACCGAAGCCTTGGGGGCGCTTTTGAGCGGGGGCGAGAGGGCCGGCGAGGCGGCGGGCTTCCTGGACCGGGCCTTCCACTTGCGTCTGGCCCTGGGCGACGACCAGGGGGCCGCCCGCATCCTGGCCGCCCTGAAAGACTTGAGTTCAGGCGTACCCGTCAATTTGGAAGGGTATCAGGCGGCCCTGAAAAACCCCGGCCCCTACCGCCTGGACCAGCGCTGCCCCTGAGCGCCGGTGGGCGCTTTTAGTTTCATTGACCTTCCGGCCCCGGCGGCCGGCCTCGCGTTGCCCCGCCGCCCGCCGGCCAAGGGGTCTCTGGGCCGCTGGCCGATATTTCAAACCAGCTTCAATAGGGCCGCCTTTATCCTCTCCAGGCCCCGTTCTATGTCGGCCTCGCCGACGGCGTAGCAAATCCTCAGGGTCTTTCCGTCGCCGAAGCAGGAGCCCGGCACCAGGGCCGTGCCCGCCTCCTCCAGGAGATAGTCGGCCAGGGCGTCGTTGTCGGCCAGTATCCGGCCGCCCCGTTTTTTCCCCAGGTAAGCTGTAACGTCCGGTAAAACATAAAAAGCGCCCTGGGGCCGGGGACAGCTCAAGCCGGGTATGTCGGCCAGGAGCCTAAGAACCAGGTCCCGCCGCCGGGCAAAGGAAACCCGCATGTCTTCCACCTCGTCCTGGGGGCCGTCGAGCGCGGCCACCGCGGCCTTCTGGGAAATGGAACAGGGGTTCGAGGTGGTCTGGCTCTGAATTTTGGCCACGCCTTGGGCCACTTTTTCCGGCCCGGCCAGAAAACCCACCCGCCAGCCGGTCATGGCGTAAGTCTTGGAAAGGCCGTGGGCGATGACGGTGCGTTCGGCCAGTTCCGGCCGCAGCATGGGCAGATTGTGGAACTTGAAGCCGTCGAAGATTATTTTTTCATAGATGTCGTCCGAAACCACCCAGAGGTCATGCTTCAGGGCCAGGTCGGCCAGTTCCGCCAAGCGCTCCGGGCCGTAGGCCATGCCGGTGGGGTTGGAGGGGGAATTGAGGATCAGGCCCCGGGTGCGGGGGGTGATGAATCTGTCCAGTTCCTCGGCCGTCAGGGTATAGCCGTTCTCCGCCAGGGTCGGCGCCAGGACCGGCTTGGCCCCGCACAGTGAAATCATGGGCGGATAGCTGACCCAGGCCGGGACGGGCACGATGACCTCGTCGCCGGGCTGGAAGAGGGCCAGGAAGATATTGTAGAGGGTGTGCTTGCCGCCGTTGGAAATAACGATCTGGCCGGGCTTGTAGTCCAGGCCGTTGTCCAGCTTGAATTTGCGGGCCACGGCCTCTTTGAGTTCCAGAAGGCCGTCGGCCGGCGTATAGCGGGTGAAACCGTCCCGGATGGCCTTGATGGCCGCTTCGCGGATGTGGCCCGGCGTATCGAAATCAGGCTCGCCGATGCCGAAATTGACTATGTCCGCGCCCGAGGTTTTCAGGGCCTTGGTCTTGGCGTCCAGGGACAGGGTGGGGGAGGGGGCGATGAGGTTCAGCCGGTCCGCGTAAGTTGGCATGACACGTCTCGTATAGGGGGAAGATGGGCCACCCTAAAAATACCGCGATGCCTTCAAGTTTTCAAGACCTATTTGCCGGGGCGGCCCCAGGAAATTGGCCTTGAATTTGCATAAATTTTCGGCCGCCAGAGATTTCCGCCCTGCCGCGCGGACTCTCAATCACGGCCGGAAAGAAGGTCAACCATGCCCAACATCTACTCCGGGGTCTGCCTGACCGCCCTGTTCAGCGCCATAGTCCAGGAGCATAGCCGCTTGAAAGGGGAGGCCGGCCGGATAAAGGCCGCGGTTGAGGCCTTGGCCCGTCCGGACGGCCCGCGAATCGGCCCGGACCAGGCCGTCCCGGTTTCGCCGGCCGGCCTTAACTGAAGCCGGCGCCCGCGCCGCCGGCCGTCCGGGAATTTACCGGGCCTCTTGGGCCGTCGGTTTGAGGGTTTGAAAAATAATTGACAGACGGGCCGGGAACGGACAAAATCAGGTCAGGCCGCTTTTTTGCGGTCTCCGGCCCGGCCTTATGAGAGGAATAAGTTGACTGCCGCTTTTTCCACTGAACCGGCCCGGGAAACCTTGGCGGCTCCGCCCGCCTGGCTCCGGCCGGCGGAACTTCCGGGAGCCGCGGAGGGGGCGGAAGGCCCTGCGTCCGGTTCGGCCTCGGCGGAACTGGTGCTGGTCTTTGCTTCCACCACTGAAGTTCTCAACGCGGAAGACCGGCTGGAAGCCGAGGGTTTCAATTTCAGACTGATTCCGGTGCCCAAGGAAATCAACCCCAACTGCGGGCTGGCCTTAAGTTTTTCGGAAGAGGTCGCCCAGGCTGTAAACCGGGCCCTGGCCGCGGCCGGGCTTGATCCCCTGGCCGTCTATCGGCGTCAGGGGGGGGCGTTCAGGCCCGCGGAACCGGCTTGTTTCATCCGGCCGGCCGGGGGGCCGGAGCCCTCCGACGCTTCCAGGCCGGCAGACGGGCCGGGTTTTGAGGTCGCCTCTTTTCTGGAAACCCCGTGACCTCGGTTTCGACCATAGCCGCCCTGGCCACCGCGCCCGGGGCCGGGGCCGTGTCTGTCCTGCGCCTGTCCGGGCCGGAAGCCCGGGTCATCCTGGAGCGGGTCTTTCAGCCTCTGGGGGGTGATTCCGCCTGGCCGCCGCGCCGTCTGTGCCGGGGCCGCCTGATTCACCCGTCAAGCCGCCGGCTTCTGGACGACGGCCTGGCCGTCTGGTTTCCCGGCCCTAATTCCTTCACCGGCGAAGACAGCGCGGAAATCCAGGGGCACGGCGGCCTGGCCGTGAGCGCCCTGGCCCTGGAGGCCGTGCTGGCGGCCGGGGCCGAGTTGGCCCGGCCGGGTGAGTTCACCAAGCGGGCCTTCCTCAACGGCCGGCTTGATCTGGCCCAGGCCGAGGCCGTGGCCGACCTGGTGGCGGCCAGGAGCGCGGCTGAGACCACCCTGGCCGCCCGCCAGTTGGCCGGAGGCCTTTCCGCCCGGGTGGAGGAGGCCGCCAAGCCGCTTTTGGCGGCTCTGGCGGATTTGGAAGCGGCCATCGACTTCAGCGACGAGGTGTCCCCGCCGGACTTGGCCGTCCTGAGCGGCCGGTTGAGGCGGGAGGTCCAGCCCCGCTTGGAGGCGCTTTTGGCCGCCGGCCGGGAGGGCCTCCCCTTTCGTTATGGCCTTAAAGTTACCCTGGCCGGCGCCCCCAATGTGGGCAAATCCAGCCTCTTCAACGCCTTGCTCGGGGCCGAGCGGGCCCTGGTCAGCCCCCGGCCCGGCACCACCCGCGATTATCTCACCGCCGAAGTCGTCTGGTCCGGGTTGAGGGTGGAATTGAGTGATACGGCCGGGCTGACGGCCTCCCCGGCCGATGAACTGGACGAATTGGGCCAGGCCCGTTCCCGGGAACAGGTGGCCGGGGCCGATGTGGTGCTCTGGGTGCGTGATTGCGCCTCTCCGGCCGAGCCGGCCGACTGGCTCTCGCCCCCGGGCCGCTCTTTGGAGGTCTGGAACAAGGCCGACCTGGCCCCGCCTCCGCCGGGCGCCCGGGCGGAACTGGCCGTCTCGGCCCGCACCGGCCTGAACCTCGCGCCGTTGAAGGCGGCGGTGGTCAAGCTGGTCACCGGCCTTGAAAACCCGGAACCGCCGGAAGTGGCGCCCAGTTTCAGGCATCAGGCCGCCCTCCGCCGGGCCGACGGGTATCTTAAGGCCGCCTTGGCCGACCTGGACGAGGGCCAGCCCCCGGACATCTGCGCCTTTGGGCTTCGCTCGGCCCTGGAGGCTTTGGGAGTCATCCGGGGCCGCGCCGCGGCCGAGGAAATCCTTAACGAGATTTTCAGCCGCTTTTGCCTGG
>JAITUX010000012.1 GCA_031286085.1 Candidatus Adiutrix sp.
CGGCGGCCACCTTGGCGGCCAAGGCTTCGGGGAAGGCCGCTTCCAGCGCCGGCTCCAGGGCCTCGGGCAGGGCGGCCGTCACCGCCCGGATAAGGGCGGCGTCCCGGTCCTTTTCCAGGGCGGCCATGGCCTCGGGATTTTCCTCAGCCAAGGCGGCGTGAAAGATTTCAGGCAGACGCTCGTCCACTTCCTCGGCCAGCTTGCCAGGCAAGCGGGCCGCCACTTCCTTGGCCAGGGTTTCGGGCAGACGCTCCGAAACGGCCTTGGCCAAGGCTTCCGGCAGACGGGCCGCCACCCGCTCTTCCAGAACCTCAGGGAGACGCTCCGAAACGGCTTGGGCCAGGGCTTCCGGCAGGCAATCAGCCACGGCCGCGGCCAGGGTTTCAGGATATTTTTCAGCCGTCCGCTCCCGCAATAGAGCCGGCAGTTCTTCGGCCAGCCGTCTTTCCAGAAGAGCCGGCAGTTCTTCGGCCATTTTTACGGCCAGGACTTCGGGATATTCGGCGGCCACCTTGGCGGCCAAGGCTTCAGGGAAGGCCGCTTCCAGCGCCGGTTCCAGGGCCTCCGGCAAGCGGCGGGCCACCTCGGCGTCCAGGATTTCAGGCAACTTGGCCTTAACCTCCCGGGCCAAGGCTTCGGGATACTTGGCCTTGACCTCCCGGGCCAGGGCCGCCGGCAACAGCCCGGCCACTTCGGCGGCCAGGGCCTCGGGTAGTTTTTTATCCACCATGGCCGCCAGCGCATAGGGCAGCCGGGTCTCCACTTTCACGGCCAAGGCTATGGGCAGCTTGGCCTCGACCTTGGCCTCCAATTGTTCCGGCAGACGGGCCTCGACGGCCTCGGCCAGGGCTTCCGGCAGACGGGTTTCCAGTTCCCGTTTCATGGCCCGGGGAAATTCCTCGGCCAGTTTGCGCTCCAACAACTCGGGCAGCTTTTCCTTCACCATGTTCTGAAGCAAGGCCGGCAGCTTTTCCGCCGCTTCGGCCGCCAGGACGGCCGGGAGCCGGACCGCAGCCGCCTCGGACAGGCTTATGGCCGGAAGATCTTCCTGAAGCTGACCCGGTTGTATCTGCTCGGAAGGCTTGAAAAAGAAACGGCCGTCGTCCGCCCGCCCCAGGCTGAAAAGGCGGCCGTCCGCCATCAACTCGCGCAGTATGAGCAAAAGGCGCAGGCGATAGGTTTCCGGCAGGTAAACCACTTTGAAATTCATCTCTTCGCGGCTTATCGTGGATAAATCGCCGCTTCCTTCGGCTTCCAGGGTGACGGGTACCCCTTCCGTCTCCCGGAGCAGACGCCGCCAGGCCTCCTCGGGCCAGACACCCTCGCCGGCTAAACGTCCCAGGCTTTCACGCAACCCGGCCTGGAAGGAGACGAGATCTTGAAACAGGACTTCATCGGGCAGATGCTTCAGGTAGGTTTCCGAAAGAGGCTCCAGCAGTGGATCGGCCGCCTGGCCGGCCTCGGTCAGGGCGTTAAGGTAATCGCGCCAGTTGATCAGGTGGCGCGGCACCTCGGACAAGGTCTCCCCGCTCACTGATTTTATTCGGACCGTTTTCAGGTTGAAGTCAAAATTCAAAAAGGTTATGAGTTCTTCGGACATGGTGCGCTCCCCGCACTTCCCATTTTTCAATTACAACCGGCGCCCGCCACATCTGAAAAGCCGGCGCCCGGCAAAAAAATTATTTGGGGCCAGATGCTAGGCCGGCGGCTGATGGAATGACGGAAGAGCTGACGCACTTCCCGCTGGATGGCGCCGGAAAGCTTTTCCTCGTCAAGAACGCCCCCGGCCTCCTCCCGCCAGGCCGATACCGCGGCCTCGGCCACGGCCGAGGCTTCCAGGCTCAAGTCCAGGTCATTTTCATAGTGCACGCCGCGAATGGCCACCCTGGGCGCCAGGGCCAATTCGCCCTCGGCCGTCAGCACCACCGTGACCACCACCAGGCCGCCGCCGGCCAGTTTCAGCCGGCTTTGCAGCACCGGGTCCTCCGGTTCGCCCAGGCTGCTGCCGTCCACCAGTTTGCGGCCGCTGATTACGGGGGCTTCCGCCTCGGCGCCGTCCCCGGCCAGGCGCAAAGGCCGGCCGTTGGCCAGGACGAAAATATTTTCTTCCGGCCACCCCAGTTCCCGGGCCAGCTCGCCGTGGCGGATAAGCTGGCGCATGGCCCCGTGCACTGGCACCAGGTAGCGGGGCCGGGTGAGGTTGAGCATCAGCTTCAATTCCTCGGCCTGGCCGTGGCCCGAGGCGTGGACCTTGGCCGCCCGCCCGTCCACCACCTGGGCCCCCTGGCGGTAGAACAGGTCGATGAGGCCGGTGATGGCTTTTTCATGCCCGGGTATGAAGCGGGCCGAGAAGATGACCGTGTCGCCGTCGCGGATGGCGATCTGGCGATGCTCCCCGTGAGCCATGCGGTAGAGGGCGCTCATGGGCTCGCCCTGGCTGCCGGTGGCCACGATAACCAGCCGCTCGTCCGGCAGATCCGCGCCCGCCCCGGCCAGGTCCTCGTCGTCTATCTGGAGATAGCCCAGGCTTTTAGCCAGCTTGACTGTGCTGACCATCCCCCGGCCTTCGAATACTATTTGCCGTCCGGCCGCCTTGGCCGCCCGGGCCACCTGCCGGAGGCGGACCAGGGAGGAGGCGAAACAGGCCAGGATGACGCGGCCCGGGGCTTCCCGGAAAAGCCGTTCCAGGGTTCGGCCCACAGTTATTTCACTGTCGGAGAAGCCGGGCTGGTCGGCGTTGGTTGAATCGGACAAGAGGGCCAGCACCCCGTTTTCACCGTATTCGGCGAACTTGAACAAGTCCAGGCGTTCTTCTCCCCCGGCCTGGTCCAGGCGGAAATCGCCGGTGTGGACTATAGCCCCCCAAGGGGTGGACAGGGCCACGGCCACACCATCCAAGATGCTGTGGTTGACCCGGATGAATTCCAGGTCGAAGGGGCCCACGGTCATTTTTTGCCGGGGTTCAATCTCCAAAAGTTCCGGTTCCGTCCGGGCCGCCCTCAAGTGCTCCCGGGCCAGGGCCAGGGTCAGGCGGGTGCCGATGACCGGGATGGCGCGGCCTATTTCCTTAAGGAGAAAGCCGGCCGCGCCTATATGGTCCTCATGGCCGTGGGTCAGCACCAGGGCGCTCAGGCGCTCGGCCTTGTCCCGGAGCCAGGTGAAATCGGGTATGACCAAATCCACCCCGGGCATGGTGGCCGGGTCGGGAAACATGAGCCCGGCGTCAATGACCAGAAGGCGGTCCTCATATTCCAGGGCCAGGCAGTTGAGGCCTATTTCGCCCAGGCCGCCCAGGGGCACTATGCGGACTTCCCGGGGCATCAGTCCCCGTCCGTCCTCAAGACCGCCACGAAGGCGCTCTGGGGCACTTCGATCTGGCCGACCATCTTCATGCGTTTCTTGCCTTTTTTTTGCTTTTCCAGGAGCTTGCGTTTGCGGGTGATATCGCCGCCGTAGCACTTGGCGGTCACGTCCTTGCGGAAGGCGCTGATGGTGGAGCGGGCGATGATCTGGCCGCCGATGGCTCCCTGGATGGCGATCTTGAACTGCTGGCGCGGCAGTTCCTCCTTGAGCCGCTCGCACATGTTCAAGGCCCGGGCCCGGGCCCGGTCGCGGTGGACGATGACCGACAGGGCGTCCACTTTTTCGCCGTTCAGCAGAATGTCCACCTTCACCAAATCCTGGATACGGTAGTCCAGCATCTCGTAATTGAAGCTGCCGTAACCCTGGGTGACCGTCTTGAGCCGGTCGTAAAAATCATAGATGACCTCGGCCAGGGGCAGTTCGAAGGCCAATTCCACCCGGCCGGGCGAGGTATAGTTCATTCTGGAGTTTTCGCCCCGCCGATCCAGGGCCAGTTTCATGACCGCCCCAATATAGCGTTCGGGAGTCATGATGGAGGCCCGGATGTAAGGCTCCAGGGCGTCGGCGATGCTTATGGGGTCCGGGTAATCCTGGGGATTGTCTATGGTCAGCTCCGTGCCATCCTTAAGAACGAAGCGGTAGCGGACCGACGGAGCGGTCATGACTATGGACTGGTCGAATTCCCGCTCCAGCCTTTCCTGAACTATTTCCAGGTGCAAAAGACCCAGGAAGCCGCAGCGGAAGCCCAGGCCCAGGGCCGCGGAACTGTCTTTCTGAAAGACCAGGGCGGCGTCGTTGAGCTTGTATTTTTCAAGGGCTTCGGCCAGGGCCGGGAAGTCGTCGGCGGCCACGGGGTAGATGGATGAGAAGACCACCGGCAGGACAGCCTTGAAGCCGCCCAAGGGGAGGGCGGCCGGGCGTTCGGCCAGGGTGACGGTGTCGCCTATGGCCACCTCCGAAACGGTCTTGATTCCAGCTATGACGTAGCCCACCATGCCGGCGGAGAGTTCGCGAACCGGTTCCCGGTTGAGCCGGAACAGGCCGACCTCCTCGACCTTGTGCTCGGCCGTCCCGGCCATGAAGCGGATGAGGTCGCCGGCCTTAAGCCGCCCGTGGACGAGGCGGACAGCCACCACCGTGCCCCGGAAGGGGTCGTAATGGGCGTCGAAGATGCGGGCGGCCAAGGGGGCTTCCGGATCGCCCAAGGGCGGCGGCACCCGTTCTATGACGGCCCGGAAAACCTCGGCCAGGCCCTGGCCGGTCTTGGCCGAGCAGAGCACCGCCCCGTCGGCCGGAAGCCCCAAGTCCCGGTCGATCTGCTCCCGGGCCGAGTCTATGTCGGCCGCGGCCAAATCGATTTTGTTTATGACGGGAATGATGGCCAGGTCCTGTTCCATGGCCGCGTAGAGATTGGCCAAGGTCTGGGCCTCCACGCCCTGGGTCGCGTCCACCAGGAGCAGTACGCCTTCGCAGGAGGCCAGGGCCCTGGATACTTCGTAGGAAAAATCCACATGCCCGGGAGTGTCTATGAGGTTGAACTCGTATTGGCGGCCGTCCGGGCCGGTCACGGGCAGGGTCACGGCACTGGACTTTATGGTTATGCCCCTCTCCCGTTCCAGATCCATGCTATCCAGAATCTGGTCCCGGAATTGGCGCGCGTCCACCAGCCCGGCTTCCTGGATCAGGCGGTCGGCCAGGGTGGACTTGCCGTGGTCGATATGGGCCACAATGGAGAAATTGCGAATCCGGTCCATTAAAATCCTTTAAGGCGGCCGGTTTGGCGAGCCGTAATCCTTCAAGTATAGTCTTTCGCCCGTCCAAAGGCAATCAAGCTAAACTTTTTTTAAAGTCAGGATGTCAATTTCCGGCCAGGCCCAGAGACGGAGGGAGCCCACGGCGGCCAAGCCCCGGCAGACGTTGAGCCAGCCGTCCTCCTGTCCGTATAGGCCGCTGGAATACTTGAAAAAGACCGCGGCCAGGTTGGCCTGGCTGTCCCAGGGCGCCTGGTATTGGCCGCCGTGGGTGTGGCCGGCCAGGTAGAGTTTGAAACCGGCTCCGAGGGCCTGGAGGAAACCCTCCGGCCTATGGTTCAGAAGAATGTTGAGATCGCCCGGCCGGGCCGGGGGGCCGCTGACGGCGCTGAAGTCAAGGGCTTCGGCTTCGCCCAGCCAGCTCCTTCTGTGGCCCTGGTCGTCGAGCCCGGTCAGGGTCAGCGGCAGGCCCGGCAGATTGACCCGTCTGTCAACCAGCATGTTCAGGCCGTGGCCGTCCAGAAGCTCGGCTATGCGTTCCGGCCCGGTATAGTGGTCATGGTTGCCCAGAACGCCCCAGACGCCGTGGGGGACGCCGGCCAGGGAGCGTAGGGGCTCGTAATAGAGCCTGGCGAATTCCGGGTCGCGATCCACCAGGTCACCGGTTATGACCACCAGGTGGGGTTCGGCGGCGGCGGTCAGGCTGATGGCGCGCCTGAGCTCCGTAAGGCTGAACCACAAGCCCAAGTGGATATCGGTGACCTGGGCGATGACGAAGCCGTCCAGGGGGGTTGGCAGACCGCGGATCGGCACTGTTTGGCGTCTCAGACCCGGCGGCCGCCCCTGGCGGAAAACCCCATAACAGACCAGGCCGGTCAGGCCTAAAAGTCCTCCGGCGGCGGCGGTTTTCAGAAAATCGCGCCGGCCGGTCCCGAGATCCGGAGTCCGGGCCGGCCGGCCGGAAAAATGGCGGCTGAAGAAGCGGACCAAACCAAAAACGGCCGAAACCAGGGCCGCCGGCAGTATGAACAGCAGGTGGAGAAGCTGCCAGGCCAGGCTGGGCCTGTCCAGCCAGGCCCAGCCTGGGCCGAGAGGCCGGCCGGAATAAATGACGACGAGGAAATGCAGCCAGCCGAGGTTGAAGCAGATGAAGAGCAGGCTGATAAGCCGGCGTAATCCGGGCCGGCCGGCGAGTTTCAGCCACAGCCGCCAGCTCAACGCCTGGCCGGACAGGCAGAGCAGTATAATCAATAAGGCCCGGTGGCTCAACAAAAGCCGGGTTATGGGTATGGGGTCCAGGTCCATAGGCGGTCATACCTGGCCTATGGAGGAAATTTTCAAGGCCTGAACCGCCGGAAACATGAAGGTGAAAGAGGCGCCGCTGTCCGGAACGTGGCCCGGGCGGTTGGAGACCCGGATGCGGCCGTGATAGCGGTCGACTATCTTTTTCACGATGGACAGCCCCAGGCCGGTGCCGTCGCTTTTCGAGGTGTAGAAGGGAATGAAGATGTTTGGAAGAATCTCCGGGGGAATGCCGGGGCCGGTGTCGGTTATTTCGCAGGCCACGTAGGATTCGTCGGCTTCCCGGGTTTCGAAGAGGCGGATATGTAGGCGGCCGCCCTGGGGCTCCATGGCCTTCATGGCGTTATAGACGATGTTCAGGACGATGTGCATGACCTGGCTGTCGTCGGCTGAAACCGGCGGCAGGTCCGGGTCGGCGGCCAGTTCCAGGCTGATGCCCCGGCGTTCCATTTCATGCTTCAAGGTGTCGATGGCCTCGGCCACCTTGACTTCCAACTGGAACTCCCGCACCAGGCCTTCCGTGTTGCGGGAATAGTCCAGGATATTGTTTAGAACCTTGTTGACCCGGGAGACTTCCTCCCAGATGACCTCGGCGTATTTGCGTAAGGGGTCCTTCTCGGGCATTTTCTTGAGAAGCCTCTGGGTGAAACCGCCTATCGAGACCAGGGGGTTGCGCACCTCGTGGGCCAGGTGGGTGCCCATCTCCCCTTGGGCCGCGGCTTTTTCAGCGTCTATCAGACGCACCCGCACCTGGGAGAGGGTGCGGTTGGCCTTTTCCAGGTCGTCATAGAGCCGGGCGTTTTCAATGGCCAGCCCGGCCTGGTTGGCCAGCATGGTCAGATCGCGCAGGTCGGCCAAGGTCAAAGGGTCGCCGCTGAAATACCTGTCCACGGCTATGACGCCGACGTCCCGGTTCTTGGCCACCATGGGCACCGCGGCGTAGGCTTTCAGGCCGAAACTCCGCAGCTGTTCGTCCCGCTCGTTCTCAAAGGCCCGGAAACCCATCATGGCTTTTTTTTCCAGTACCACCCGTGACAGTATACGGGGGTTTTCGGGGAAAACCGGTATCCGGACCCGCATGTTCCCGCCGCGTTGAAGCATCCGGGCGGCCTCATCCTTGGAGATATTTCTCAACAGCTCGGCCAGGCCTTCGTCCGGAACGGCCTCTTCGTCCGATTGGCCGTAGGTCCAGAAGGCGGAACTGACCAGGGTAGGGGGGTGGTCTTTTTCCTCTTCCTCCAGGAGCATGATCAGGACCTGGTCGAAACCCAGGCCCTGGCGGTCGGTCAGGGCCCTGGTGATTATCCAGACCAGTTCGTCGTAGCGGACGGTGGTCATCATGGCGCTGGATATTTCATAGAGAATGGAGAGGTAGGAGACGATCTTTTCGTTGGTCTGGGCCAGGCTCTCGACTTCCCGGAAGGTGATGGCGTTTTCCAGCACGCCGGAGACCATGTTGTTCATGGAAAACAGGAGTTCAAGGTCGTC
>JAITUX010000050.1 GCA_031286085.1 Candidatus Adiutrix sp.
GCCCAATTACGGGCGGCCCGGGCCTCGGCCCGGGCCGCGATAAATCTTTCTATTTCCTCGGGCGCGGGCCGGTCTTCCCGGCCGGGACCCAAGGTTTTGAACAAATCCGCCTTCCGCCACAGGCCCAGCTCCCGACCCATGGCCTCCAGGGCCGCGTTAAGGGCGGCCGTCTCCGCCGGGCGGCCGTCCTGGACGGCCCGGTTCAAGGCCCGCACCAAATCGAAGACCACCCCCAGGGCCTTGGCCGTGTTCAAGTCGTCGTCCATGGCCTCCTGAAATTTACCCTGGAAGGCCCGGGCCGCGGCCTGCTCCGAAACCGGCGGCCGGCCGGCCATGAATTCCTCGGCCGCGGCCCGGGCCCGGTAAACGCGCTCCAGGGCCTTTTCCGCCTCGTCCAGGGCTTCGTCGGAAAAATCCAGGGGCCCGCGATAGTGCTTGGAGACCAGGAGGAAGCGCAGAGTCTCGCCGTCGAATTTTTTCAGGACGTCCCGGACGGTGAAAAAGTTGCCCAGGGACTTGGACATTTTTTCATTGTTCAGCCGCACGAAGCCGTTGTGGGTCCAGAAGCGGGCCAGGGGCCGGCCCAGGGCGCCCGACTGGGCCAACTCGTTTTCATGATGGGGGAAGATGAGGTCCAGGCCGCCGCCGTGGATGTCGAACCGCGGCCCCAGAAGCCTATAGCTCATGGCCGAACATTCTATGTGCCAGCCAGGCCGGCCCGGCCCCCAGGGGCTGGGCCAGGAGGGTTCGCCGGGCTTGGCCGCCTTCCAGAGGGCGAAGTCGGCCGCGCTTTTCTTGCGCTCGTCCACGGCCACCCGGGCGCCGGCCTCCTGTTCCTCCAGGGTCCGGCGGGACAGGCGGCCGTAGGCGGGGTAGGCGGCCACGTCGAAATAGACGTCCCCCTCCGACAGGTAGGCCAGGCCCAAATCGAAAATGGCCCCTATATCCTCGACCATGGCTTCAATGTAGTCCGTGGACCGGGGGGTCAGGGTGGGCTCAAGGCAGCCCAGGGCGGCCATATCCTCGGCGTAGCCGTCGATGTGGCGCCGGGCCAGGGCCCGCCAGTCCTCGCCCCTTTCCTCGGCCCGCCTGATTATCTTGTCGTCCACGTCGGTGTAGTTGCGGACATAGGTCACGTCCAGGCCCAGGGCCATAAGGCGGCGCACCAGGAGGTCGAAGGCCACCGCGGCCCGGGCGTGTCCCACGTGGGCGTGGTCATAGACCGTGGGCCCGCAGGCGTAAAGGGTGGCCCGGCCGGGATTCAAGGGGACGAAGGGTTCCAGCCGGCCGCTCATGGTGTTGTGAAGTTTCAAGGCCATATCCGAATCTCTCGCGGGTCTTGAATTGAACCGGCCGGCTTCAGGCGCCCGGCCCCAGCCGCCCGGCGGCCAGTTCCAGGGCCGCGTCCACCAGGCCGGCCAGGCGTTCGCTGTGGGTGACGATGACCGCGGCCAGGCCACGCTCGGCCACCAGTTCCAGGATCAGGGCGGAGACGCCGGCGGCGCTCTTGATGTCCAGGTTGCCCGTGGGCTCGTCGGCCAGGAGCACCTGGGGTTCCATGACCAGGGCCCGGGCCAGGGCCACCCGCTGCTGCTCGCCCCCGGAGAGAAGCCCGGGCCGGTGGTCCAGCCGTCCGCCCAGGCCCACCCGCTCCAGGAGGGGGCGGGCCCGGCCCTCGGCTTCGGCCGGGCCCAGGCCGGCCAGGCGGGCCGGCAAGGCCACGTTTTCCAGGGCCGTGAAATCGCCCAGCAGATGGTGGAACTGGAATACGAAGCCGACGGAACGGTTGCGCCAGGCGGCCAGCTCGTCTTCGCCGCGGTCATAGACGGACCGGCCCTCGAACAGAACCTGGCCGCCGGTGGGCCTATCCAGCCCGCCCAGGGCGTAGAGGAGGGTGGACTTGCCTATGCCGGAAGCGCCCACTATGGCCTGGGAACGGCCCCGTTCCACGGCCAGGTCCAGGCCGTCCAGAATCCGCAGTTCCTCCCCGCCGCTCTGAAAGACCCGGATAAGGCCCCGGGCTTCCAGGACAGGGCCGCCGCCCGGGGCCGGAGGGCCGTCACTCATAGCGCAGAATCTCCACCGGGTCCATCCTGGCCGCCTGGCCGGCCGGGTAAATGGTGGCCAGGTAGCTGATGACCACGGTCACGGCCAGGGTCAGAACGATATGGACGGCCCGCATTTCCACGGGCAGGCTGTCCATCAGGTAAACGTCGGCCGGCAGCTGGATGAACTTGTATTTCCGCAGAAGAAGGCAGAGCCCCACCCCGACCGCCAGGCCCCCGGCGGCCCCGACCAGGCCCACTATGAGCCCTTGGAGGGTGAAGATGCGGCGTATCTGCCGGCGGGTGGCCCCCATGGATTTAAGAATGGCGATGTCGCGGTTCTTTTCCATGACCATCATGATGAGGGTGGAGACGATGTTGAAGGCGGCCACGACCACTATGAGGGTCAGGACCACGAACATGGCCGTCTGTTCCAGTTTCAGGGCGGCGAAGAGGTTGAGGTTGCGCTGCATCCAATCGTTGGCCCAGTATTCATCCGGGCCGGCCACGGCCAGGAGGGCCTCGCGTATTTCCCCGGCCCGGTAAATGTCGTCCACCATGACTTCAATGGCCGAGACCTCGCCCTCCATGGCCATGAGCGACTGGGCCTCGGCCAGGGGCAGGTAGGCCAGGTTGGCGTCGTATTCATAAAGGCCGCTGTGGAAGGTGCCGGCCACCTGGTAGGTCCTGGTCAGCGGCGAACGGGCGCCCAAGGGGGTCACCCGGCCGAAAGGCGAAATTATCTTGACCAGGTCATATTTATAGGCGGCCAACTGGGCGCCCAGCTCCCGCCCCAGGAGAACCGGCGGCGCCTCCTCCGGATTTTGAAACATCTCCAAGGCCCCGGAGGACAGGCCCAGGCGGCTCACCTGGCCGCCGCCGGAGGCCAGGTCAAAACCCTTGATCATGGCCCCGTGGGGGCCGCCGGGGCCGGCTATGAGCACCTGGCCGTAAACATAGGGCTCGGCCGACTTGACGCCGGGCACGGCCATGAAGCGGGCCGCCAGGTCCGGCCAGTCGCGGACGCCGCCGCTTAAGTGCATGACCACCACATGGGAGGTGATGCCCAGGAATTTCTCCTTCAAATTGCTTTCAAAACCGGCCAGGACGGCCAGCACCACGATGAGGGCGGCCACGCCCAGGCCCACCCCCCCCACGGAAATGACAGTGATCAGGGAGATGAAGCTTTCCCTGCGCCGGGCCCTCAGGTAACGGAAGGCTATGGAGCTTTCCAGGCCCAAGATCAGGCCACGGTCCTTAAATGGGGAAAGAGTATGACGTCCTTGATGCTGGGGGCGTCGGCCAGCAGCATGACCAGGCGGTCCACGCCCACGCCTTCCCCGGCGGCCGGAGGCATGCCGTACATCAGGGCCCGGACATAGTCCTCGTCGTTATACATGCCTTCCTCGTCGCCGGCGGCCCGGGCTTCGGCCTGGCGCCGGAAGCGCTCCCGCTGGTCCAGGGGGTCGTTCAATTCGGAAAAGGCGTTGGCCAGTTCCCGGCCGGCGATGAAGAGTTCAAAGCGGTCGGTGAGGAGCGGGTTATCCTCGCTGCGGCGGGCCAGGGGGCTTATATCGGCCGGGTAATGGGTGATGAAGGTGGGGTCGCCAAGGTTTGGCTCCACCCTGAGGTCGAAAATTTTGGCCTGAATCTTGCCCAGCGGGTCCTGGTCGGATTTTTCGCCGCCCAGTTTTTTCAGGTGGTCCAGGGCCGCCTGGCGGTCAAGCAGCGCCTCGGGCGGCGCGCCGCCTATTTCCAGGATGGCCTGGTGAAACCTGAGCCGCCGCCAGGGCCTTTTGAAATCCACCGGCCGCCCCTGGTAGGTGAAGGAGGCGGCGCCCTTGACCTTCAGGGCCACTTCCGTGAACATCTCCTCGGTCAAATCCATGAGGTCGCGGAAATCGGCGTAGCCCTGGTAGAATTCCAGGGTCGTGAACTCGGGGTTGTGCTGGACGCTCAGGCCCTCGTTGCGGAAGCAGCGGTTGATTTCAAAGACCCGGTCGAAACCGCCCACCAAGAGGCGCTTGAGGTGGAGTTCCGGGGCTATCCTAAGATAGAGTTTGCGGTTGAGGGCCTGGTGGAAGGTCTCGAAGGGCCTGGCCGAAGCGCCGCCGGGGATGGCGTGCATCATGGGCGTCTCCACCTCCAGGAAACCGCGCGCCGCAAGGAAATCCCGCAAGGCGGAGACGACCTGGGACCTTAGGCGGAAAACCCGGCGGCTGTCCTCGTTCATTATGAGGTCCACGTAGCGCCGGCGGTAGCGCGTTTCCACGCCCAGCTCGTGATATTTTTCCGGCAGGGGCCACAGGGCCTTGGCCACCAGTTCCAGGTGGTCGGGCAGAAGGGTCAATTCCCCGGTCCTGGTCTTGAAGAGGCGGCCGGAGACGCCGACCAGGTCCCCCAAATCCATTTTCTTGAACAGGTCCAAGGCCGCGTCCGCCGGCCCGGCTTGGCGGCGGAGATAGGCCTGGAGCCGGCCGCTGGAATCGGCCAAGTCGAAAAATACGCTTTTGCCGTAATCGCGGCGGGCCATGACCCGGCCGGCCAGGGTGAAGGTTTGGGCCAGGTTTTCAAAATCGTCATGGCCCAGGCCGCCGTAGAGGGCCCGCAAATCGCTTATTTTATGGGTCGGTCGGAAGGTGTTGGGATAGAGGTTCCAGCCGGAGGCGGCCAGTTCCCGGGCCTTTTCAAAGCGGGCCCGGATTACGGAACTGGCCTCGTCCTCATCTCCGGACGGGGCCGGAGCCGAGGCCAGCTCTGGGTCGGTATGAATCATAGCCAGTCCTAGTTTAAGGTCAGCGAAACAAGGTTGATTGATTATCAACCTTGTTTCGCTTAAGAGAAATCAGCGCCAAATTGTGATTTTTGCTGATTTCCCGCCGCCGGCCGTCCCGTCAACCGCCGACGGGCGGCAGGGCCCTGTTGGGAGGGGACGAGCCCGGACCGTGTTCGCCGCCGGCCCCGTGGACCAGGACGTTGATGTCGTTGACCACATGCAGAAGGTTGGCGGCCTGGTTGCCCAGCTGCGCGGCCGCGCCGGCCGATTCCTCGGCCGTGGCCGCGTTGGCCTGGGTCACCTTGTCCATCTCGGTCATGGCCTTGGTTATCTGGCTAATGCCCTGGCTCTGCTCCTTGGAGGCCTCGGCCACTTCCGAGACCAGGGAGCCCACCTTGGCCGCGTTGACCTCCACGACCTTGAAGGCTTCGGCCGTGACGTTGACCATCTCCGAACCGGAATTGATGTTG
>JAITUX010000052.1 GCA_031286085.1 Candidatus Adiutrix sp.
TTTCGCGGTTCGCCGCCTAGGTGGTCTGGGGCCGGTGGCCCCAGGAAAGGCCTTGGCGGTCTTTGGCGGAGAGGATGGGGCCGGTTCCGGGGGGCAGGGGCCAGGCCACGCCCACGGTCGGGTCGTCCCAGCAAAGGGTCCGTTCGCAGTCCGGGGCGTAGGGGGCGTTGACCTTGTAAGAGACTTCCGCCCGTTCCGAAAGAGTGAGAAAACCGTGGGCCAGGCCTTCGGGCACCCACAACTGCCGGCGGTTGACCCCGGAAAGCTCCAGGCCGGCCCAGTGGCCGAAGGTCGGGGATTCGGGCCTTAAGTCCACCGTGACATCGAAGATCACGCCGGAGGAAACCCAGACCAGCTTGGCCTGGGGCTGTCCGACCTGGAAGTGGAGGCCCCGGAGGACGTGGCGCCTGGAAACGGACTGGTTGTCCTGGACGAAGACCACCTCCCGGCCCACTGTTTCGGCAAAGCGCTTTTGGTTGTAGCTCTCCCAGAAACAGCCCCGCTCGTCCTCGAAGACCCGCGGGGTCAGAACCATCAGCCCTTCCAGGGATTCGACCCGCATGGGATGCTCCTCTTAATCCTTGGCCAAAGGCAGGCGCCAGCCGGCCCCGACGGGGTCGGCCGAGATTTTCAGCAGGGCGGGGGCCTGGCGGCGCTTGAATTCCGCGGCCCGGACCAGGGCCTCCACCCGCGCGATAGCGGCCGGGTCGAAGCCCGCCGAGGCCAGGTCCGCCGGCCCGCGACGTTCTTCCACCAGGCCCCGCAGAATCCTATCCAGGTCCTCGTAGGGCGGGAGGCTGTCCTGGTCGGTCTGGCCGGGCTTGAGTTCCGCCGAGGGGGCCTTGGCCAGGATGTTCCGGGGAATCAGTTCCGCCGAGGCGTTGAGCCAGCGGCAGAGGCTATAGACCTCGGTCTTGTAGAGGTCGCCGATGAGGGCCAGGCCCCCGCAGGAGTCGCCGTAGATGGTGCAGTAGCCCACGGCCCCTTCGCTCTTGTTGCCGGTGTTGATGAGCAGGGCCTTGAACTTGTTGGCGAAGGCCATGAGGATTTGGCCCCGGATGCGGGCCTGGAGGTTTTCCTCGGTGGTGTCCGGGGCCAGGCCGGCGAAAGGGGCGGCCAGGAGGCCCGCGTAGGCTTCCATGATGGGGCTGATGGGCAGGGTCAAGGTCTTGATCTTGAGGTTGGCCGCCAGGGCCTGGGCGTCGGTGAGGCTGTGGCTGCTGGAATAGGGCGAGGGCATAAGGAGGCCGGTCACGTTTTCCGGGCCCAGGGCGGCTACGGCCAGGGCGGCCGAGAGGGCCGAATCAATGCCCCCGGAAAGGCCCAGGACCGCCCGCCGGAAGCCCTGCTTGGCGCAGTAGTCGGCCAGGCCCAGGGTCAGGGCCCGCCATTGTTCGGCTTCCAGGTTGAACTCTTCCCGGGCCGGGGCGGGGGGGCCGGGGCTATCCAGGTCGATGAGGATAATGTCCTCGGCGAAGCCCCGGCCCCGGGCCAGGATTTCGCCGCCCGGCCCCGCCCAGAGGCCGCGGCCGTCGAAGACGAGTTCGTCGTTGCCGCCCACCAGGTTGACCTGGAGCAGGTGGGCTTGGTATTGGCGGGCCAGGGCGGCCAGGCGGTCCTCCCGGCCGGCCGGCCGGCCGGCCGTGAAGGGCGAGGCGGAAATGTTTATAAGGACGTCGAAGGGGGGCGCTTGGGCGCCCGGGGCCTCGGCCGGCGGAAGGTCTTCGCCTATGGTCAGGGCCAGCCGGCGGCCCCGGAATTCGACGACGACGGATTTGTCGCCGGGTTTGAAATACTTGGTCTCGTCAAAGAGACCGCCGGTTGAAAGCCGCCGCTTGCCGTAGGCGGCGGTTATTTGGCCGCCGGCCAGGAAGAGGGCCTGGTTGAAAAGGGGGCCGCCCAAGTCCGGGCCGCGGCCGACGGTTCCCAGGACCAGGGCCGGGCCGCCGGCCAGGCGGCGGGCCAGGGCCAGGGCGGCCTGTTCCGCCTCCTGGACCCAGGCCGGGGCCAGGAGCAGGTCGTGGGGCGGGCAGCCGGTCAGGGCCATTTCCGGGGTCAGGACAATATCCGCCTGGCGGGCGGCGGCTTCTTCGGCCCGGGCGGCGATAAGTTCCGCGTTGCGGGCTATGGCCCCGGCCTGGGTGTTGATTTGGAGGAGGGCGCAACGCATGGTTCATCTCCAAGTTTTTTTAATTCCCAAGGATTATGGCCGTCACCTAAAAAACCAAGGCAACGCGGATTAATGAGGATTTTTGTTCCCTGGCAAAACGCGAGCAACGCCGCCAGGGGACAAAAAGACCATTAACCAATCAGTTTGGCGCCCAGGGCCCGGGCCTGTTCCAGGAGGGGCCCGTTTTGGGCCAGGGCGTCCCGGTCCAGGCCGCGCCCGTGGATGAAGCCGGCCCAGGACATTTGGGTGTGGCGGCCGAGGTCCTGGAGGGACTTGACTACGTTCCCGGCCCCGGAGGATTCCAGGTCGTCCGCCCCGTAGCTTATGGCGGCGGCCAGGGTCTTGCCGGCGACGGCGTTATCCTCCGGGCAGAGGAGGGCGTAGCAGCGGTCCAGGAAAGTCTTAAGCTGGGCGCTCATGTTGAACATGTAAACCGGGGTGGCCAGCACCAGGATGGAGGCTTCCCTCAGCTTGGGATAGGCGGTGCGCATGCCGTCCACCTGGGAGCAGCGGCCGCCGTTGCTCTGGCAGTTGCCGCAGGCCAGGCAGGGTTTGATGTCCAGGCCGGCCAAGTCGATGAATTCCACCCGGCCGCCGGCCTTGACCAGGCCTTCGGCCACGGCCCGGGCCAGGGCGTTGGAGTTGGAGCCTTTGCGGGGGCTGCTGAGGATTATGGCCGCAAGCTTACTCATTTCAATATCTCCTGGTGATTAATGGTCTTTTGGCCCCCTGGCGGCGTTGCTCGCACATTTTATGGCTCGAAATATTTTCAATATTCCTCGCCATAAAATATGCTCGCGCCTGGCCAGTGACCAAAAATCCTCATTAATCAGAGTTCCCCCGGCGTTTTTATTCCAGCTTCCGGCCACGGCCAGTAAACCCCGCGCCGCCACACAGCCCGCCGACCCGGGTCCAGGGCTCAGCCCTGGTCAGCCCTGGGGGCCGAAGAGGAGGAAGACCTCGCGGTTGCCCCGGGGGCCGGGCAGCCGGGAGGGGGCTTGGCCCAGAACCGGCCGGGGCG
>JAITUX010000053.1 GCA_031286085.1 Candidatus Adiutrix sp.
ATCGCCCAATGCCGCAACTGCCAGAAATACTTTTCGATGACGCCTTTTGAGGACCAGCCCGGCCCCGCTCCCGCCAAGGACCCCGAACAGCCCCCGGCCGCCGATCAAGCCCCCCCCGCGCCCGTTACGGCCAAGGCGCCCAAGAAAGGCTGTTTCTTCAAATTCCTGGTCCTTCTGCTGCTTCTACTTATTCTGGCGGCGGGAGTTCTGGCGGCGGGCTACAAATATCTCCCGGAACTTGGCCAGGCCCTGGGGTTGCCCGGCCTCCTGGACCGCATTCCCTTCCTAAGCCTTCAACCGTGACGGCCGAATCCCAGCCGCCTGAAAGAATCCCGGCGGACGGCGAGATGAGCCTGTGGGGACATCTGGCCGAACTGCGCAGCCGGCTCCTGAAAGCCCTGTTGGGCATCGCGGCGGGGTGCGTCCTGGCCTGGAACCTGGCCGACCGCCTTCTGGACTGCCTCTTGCGGCCGGTGCTGAAAGAGCTGCCGAGCGGCCAAGCCCTGGTTTTCACCGGCCTGGAGGACGCCTTTCTTCTGCTCTTCAAGACCAGCCTCTGGGCCGGCTTTCTCCTGGCCTCGCCCTGGTGGCTCTGGCAGGCCTGGGCCTTCGTGGCCCCGGCCTTGACCAAGCGGGAAAAACAGGCCGTCCCCCGCCTGACCGCCCTGGCCACGCTCTTACTGGCCGGCGGGGCCGCCTTCGCCTATTTCCTGGCCTTCCCCCTGACTTTCCGGTTCTTCCTGGCTTTTTCCAGCGAAGTTCTGCAGCCCCTTCCGGCCGCGGACCGCTACCTCTCCCTGGCCATGGGGCTCATCCTGGCCTTCGCCCTGGCCTTTCAGCTTCCGCTTCTCCTCATGTTCCTGAACCGCCTGGGCCTGGTTGAAGCCGAAGGGCTCCGCCGCCGCCGGCGCTACGCCATCGTCGTTTTCTTCATCGCGGGGGCCCTGCTCACCCCCCCGGACGTGGTCAGCCAGGTGGCCCTGGCCGCGGTTCTAACGGGCCTGTATGAACTTAGCATACTATTGACCAGCCGCAATTTTTTCGGCCTTAATCAAACGCTTACGGGGAAATCCCCGGGAGCGGCCGGAGGTGGGTCTTGAAAAAAACCGATTCATATGAAGTGGGTTTTCTGGGTTACGGCCGCATGGCCCAGGCCATATCCGCGGGCCTGGACCGCGGCGGGCGCCTCCCCTACGGCCGTCAGGCGGCCAGCGACCTGCCGGGCGGCCCGTGGCTGAAACTGGCCGAGGAACGCCGCTTCCACCCGGCCCCGGACAACCTGGGTCTGGCCGGCCTCTGCCAGGTGGTGGTCGTGGCCGTCAAGCCCCATCAGGTCAGGGAAGTCCTGGAAGAAGTCCGGCCGGCCGCCCCGGGGCGGCTTTTCATATCCATCGCGGCCGGGCTTAAGCTGGCCGACCTGAAGGCCTGCCTGCCGGAGACGGCCGGCCTGGTCCGGGCCTTGCCCAACCTGCCGGCCTTGGCCGGAAGGGGACTTACCCTCCTGTGCGCCCCGCCCGGGGCGCCTACGGCGCATCTGGACCGGGCCCGGGCCATTTTTGAAGCCGTGGGGGAGACCGAGGAATTGGAAGAGGCCAAATTCGATGTCGGCACGGCCGTCAGCGGCTCGGGGCCGGCCTATTTCTTCCTGATGATGGAGGCCCTGATTCGGGGCGCGGTCCGGCTGGGGCTGACCTGGGAGACGGCCCGCCGGCTGGTCCTGGAAACCGCCCTGGGCTCGGCCGCGGCGGCCCAGGCCAGGCCGGACCTGAACCTGGCCGCCTTGAGGGACCAGGTCACCTCGCCGGGCGGCACCACGGCCGAGGCGCTCCAGGTGCTGGAAAAAGGCGCCTTCTCGGGTCTCCTGGCCGAGGCCCTGGAGGCGGCCGCCGAAAAAGGGCGCCGGCTGGCCTGAGCCCGGCCCGGCGCGCAAAAAAATAAGGCTTGCCATCGCCTTGACGCTGTGATAAAAAATAACAGCAGATTAATCCTAATTCCGTCTTCGCCCGGCCCCGTACGGGACCAAAGCTTTTAAACCGCCATCGGGAGTAAACTATGAGTGACGACCGTTCCCACAACTTGCCCGTTTCCGGCTTGGGTAAAACCCTGGAAGGGAAATACCTGACCTTCGCTTTGGCCCGCGAAGAGTACGGCATAGGCATTCTGACCGTCAGGGAGATCATCGGGCTCATGCCCATCCGCACCGTGCCCCAGACTCCCGCCTTTGTCAAAGGGGTCATCAACCTGCGCGGCAAGGTCATTCCGGTGGTTGACCTGCGCCTCAAGTTCGGCATGGAGGAAATCGAGCATACCGAGCGCACCAGCATCATAGTGGTGGATGTAGGCGGGGTCTCCGCGGACCATCCCATGCACATAGGCATCGTGGTGGACTACGTTTCCGAGGTCATCAACATCAAGGCCGACGAAATCGAAGCCCCGCCCGCCTTCGGCGCGGAACTGAACACCGAGTATATCCTGGGCATGGCCAAAGTCAACCAGAGCGTCAAGATACTTCTGGACATAAACCGCATCCTGGGCGCCGAAGACTTAAGCGGCTTAAGCGCCTTGGGCGGGGTGTGACCTGAAGCGCTCCCGGCCTTAGACGCGCCCCGACGCCCGGCCAACCACGCCTTCCGGGGCGAACAAAAACCCCGCCCGACGCTTGTCGGGCGGGGTTTTTGTTCGCCCCGGTTTTTTTAAGGTATCAGGAGGCTTTACGGCCGGAAATGCGCATACCGTAAAAGGAGCGATAGACAAAGAAAAAGGCCACG
>JAITUX010000136.1 GCA_031286085.1 Candidatus Adiutrix sp.
CGTGGCCGTGGATTCCGCCATTTCCACCACATCCCGGTCCCGGCCCCACTTTTTCAAATAGGCGCGCACCCGGTCCACGGACATGTTCAGACCTGCCGGGGATCGGTCAGGCGGCCCCGGACGGCGGCGGCCGCCGCCGCCGCCGGGCTGACCAGGTGGGTGCGGGATCCCCGCCCCTGCCGGCCCTCGAAATTGCGGTTGGAAGTGCTGGCGCAGCGCCGCCCCGGGGGGACCTGATCCGGGTTCATGCCCAGGCACATGGAACAGCCCGGCTCCCGCCACTGGCAGCCGGCTTCCAAAAAAACAGCGGCCAGCCCCTCGCCCTCGGCCTGGGCCTTGACCAGGCCGGAACCGGGCCCCACCAGGACCGTTACGCCCGGGGCCGCCCGGCGGCCCTTCATAACGGCCGCCGCGGCCCTTAGGTCTTCCAGGCGGCCGTTGGTGCAGGAGCCGATGAAGACGTAGTCCACCGGGATGTCGGACAAGGGCCGGCCAGGGGTGAGGCCTTGATACTCCAGGGCTTTCACCGCGGCCAGCCGGTCGGCCCGGTCCCGGAAATCACCCGGGTCCGGCACGCGGCCGGTCAAGGGGGCGCTTTGGGCCGGGTTGGTGCCCCAGGTGGCCAGGGGCTCGACCTCGGCCGCGTCAACGGACAGCCGGCGGTGGAACTCAAACCCGGGATCGGTGAAGAGAGTTTGCCACCACTGGACGGCCGCCTCGAAATCGGCCCCGGCCGGGGCCAGGGGCCGGCCCCGGAGATAATCAATCGTGGTTTGATCCGGGGCGATCAGCCCCATCCTGGCCCCGCACTCGATGGCCATGTTGGACAGGGTCAGGCGACTTTCCACGGAGAGGGCCAGGACGGCCTCGCCCCGATATTCAAGGGCGTGGCCGACCCCGCCGGCCACGCCCAGCTTGTTGATTATATGCAGAATGAGGTCCTTGGCCGAGACGCCCGGGCCCAGGCGCCCGGCGACCTCCACGGCCATCTGCCGGGGCTTGACCTGGTAGATGGCCTGGGTGGCCAGGACATGCTCGACCTCGCTGGTGCCTATGCCGAAGGCCAGGGCCCCCAAGGCGCCGTGGCTGGCCGTGTGGCTGTCCCCGCAGACGACGGTGTTCCCCGGCAGGACCAGCCCCTGCTCGGGCATGGTCACATGGATGACTCCCTGGCGGGGGTCGTCCGCGCCGAAAAAGATTTTCAGCCCGAAGTCGGCCTGGTTCCTTTCCAGGGCGTCCAGTTGAGCCTCGGCCACCGGGTCTTTCAGGGGGCGGCGGCGGTCGTCGGTGGGGATGGAATGGTCGATGACCCCGAAAGTCAGGTCCGGACGCCTTAGACGCCGGCCGGACCGGCGCAGGCCCTCGAAGGCCTGGGGCGAGGTGACTTCATGGATAAGGTGCCTGTCGATATACAGAAGGTCCGGGGCGCCGGGGGTTTGGTCCACCAGGTGGGCGGCCCAGATCTTGTCCAGAAGGCTTTGAGGCATTTCAAGCCTCCCGGTCCTGAACAACCGGCCGGCCGGTCTTTTCATTTAGGAAGCGGCTGAGTTCCCGCAAATTGTCGTTCTGCCTTTTCAGGACGGCGCTGACCCGGTTCAGGGCCCTGATGCGGCGGAGGGACGAGCCGATGAGATAAACGCCGAACACGATCAGCCCGGCGCAGATAACCAAAAGGGGCCCCAGGAGATAGATGACCTTGGCCGGGTCGTAGTAACGGGAAATGACGATGAGGACGCTCAACACCGACAAGGGCAGGGCCAGGACGGCCAGCCCGGTGCGCATCACGGACAGGGCGGTGCGCTTTTCGGCCAGGACCAGGGTAATCTCGTTGATGAGCATGGCTTCCTGCTGCAGGGAAGCCTTGTCCGGCATGTTGGGCAGATCCCTGGCCAGGAGGACCTCCGCCTCCCGACGCTGGGCGCGGCGGCGGGCCAGACCGCTGCGCCGCTCCGTGGCGGAACGACGCTCCACACCGCTTCGCCGGTCCGTCCCCGGGTTCAATACGGCCTCGATTTTAGGAGCCTGATTCAAGACCAGCCACCTCCCCGAACATTAATTCGCCCATTATATGACGGGGGCGCGGGCCGGTCAAGGCCGGCCCCTATGGAATTGGCCATGAAATTGCATATAAGGCGGACGGGAGCCTAAAGGTTCCCCCTTAAACCAACCGTGAAAGGCGGCCGCCATGAGCACCATCAACAACATACTTTTCAACCTGCGCAACCAGGCTCCGGCCCTGCTCCAGATGGGCGGGGGCAAGACCGAAAACTACCAGAACCTGGCCTCCCTGACCGATAGCCTGTGGGGCGACACCCAGTTGATGGGGTCTGGCGGGAACAAGGCCCAGGATATGGTCAGGCTGGCCTACCAGAACATAGGCCAGAAGGTCGTTTCAGACATGGCCGGCCTCACGGCCGAGGCCATCCGGGCCGACCCCACCCTGGACAACGATTACTTCATAGCCGTGATAGAAACCGGGAGCGGCCGCGAAGCCCGGGTGTATCGGCGGTCGGAAATTTTGTCCGGCTTTGAAGGCTTGGAAAAAAATGTCCTGGAAGCCCAGATGGCGGCCGACCCCCTCCAGGTCTTCTCCAGCGCCAAGGGCCTGCCCCCCGGCTCCAGCGATGCGGCCTGCCAGAAACTGGCCTCGCAACTGAACGGTTTTTTGAAGCTGAACGCCAAGACCATCAACACCTTAAACAGCGCGGGCTACGACCCCTTCCAGGACCACCAGGCCTCCAGCGCGATACAGAAGGCGTTACAGTCATAACCAGGGGCCGGCGGCCCCTGGACCCAAGCCGGCTGACTATGGGCCGAGGCAGAGTCCAGCAGCCGTGGCCGGAAGGTTGAATAAAAAGAGCCTCCGGCGCCCGAAGCCGGCAGTGTAATTAAAAAAAGCGAGCCGGCGAAAGCCGGCTCACAAAATATAGCCAAGAAAGGGGAAGGCCGGCGGAGCCGGCCTTCCCCTTTCTTGAGGCTATACCCGGTATTCGGCCAGCTTGTTGCGCAGGGTGCGGACGCTGATGCCGAGGAGCTTGGCGGCGTGGGTGCGGTTGCCCAAGGTTTCGTTCAAGGCCTGGCCGATGAGGCGGCGCTCCATGGCCTCGATGGTCATGAGCCCTTCGGCCGCCGAAGGGCCGGGCTCGGGCTGGGCCAGGCCGGACTCGGGGGCCGGTTCGCCGGCGGCCGGGGGCCGGTTCGCGGCCGCCGGGAGCCCGGGCGCGGCGGGCGGCGTTCTTTCCAGGGCGGCCAGGAAGCCGGCCTCGTCCATGAAGAGGTCGCCCGGCTCCACTTCCGGCCCGGCGGCCAGAAGCACGCCCCGGGCCACGGTGTTTTCCAGCTCCCTGATGTTGCCCGGCCAGTCATAGATCTCCAGGCGGGCCAGGGCGGCCGCGGAAAGCCCGGCCACGTTCTTGCTGTTCAGGCGGGAGTATTTACGCCGGAAATGGTCGGCCAACAGGGGCAGATCGTCCAGCCTTTCCCGTAACGGCGGCAGAAAGAAGGGGATGACGTTCAGGCGGTAGTAAAGGTCGGACCTGAAGCGGCCGCTCTCGGCCCAGGCCTTGAGGTCGCGGTTGGTGGTGGCTATGACCCGGACGTCGATTTTCTGGGGGTCCTTGCCCCCCACCCTATCTATTTCGCCCTCCTGCAGCACCCGGAGGAGCTTGGCCTGGAGGGCCAAATCCATTTCGCTGATTTCATCCAAAAGCATGGTGCCGCCGTCGGCCAGCTCGAACTTGCCCTGCTTCCTGGCCACCGCGCCGGTGAAGGCCCCTTTCTCATGGCCGAAAAGCTCGCTTTCCAAAAGGTTTTCCGGCAGGCTGGCGCAGTTGATGGCCACGAAAGGGCCGTCGGCCCGGGGCGAATGCTGGTGGATAAAGCGGGCCAGGAGTTCCTTGCCGGTGCCGCTTTCGCCTTGCAGGAGAACGGTGGCCGGCGAGGCGGCCACCGTGCGGGCCAGCTCCAGGAGCCGGATCATGCGCTGATTCCTGGTCAGGAGGGGCCGGGCGTTCTCTCCCTTTTCCTCCTTGGCCGGCGCGGGGGCCGGGACGGGGGCCGCGGCCAGGGCCCGGTTGACCGCTTCCTCGATGACCCCGGCCGGGAAGGGCTTCAGGATGAAATCCTGGGCCCCTTCGCGCATGGCGCCCACCGCCGTCTCCACCTCGCCGTGGGCGGTCATGAGAATGACCGGAAGCCCCGGATCGCGCTGCTTGACGGCTTTGAGCAGGCCCAGGCCGTCCAGGCCGGGCAGGCCCATATCGCAGACGATCAGGTCGAAACGCCGGCCCTGGTATTTTTCCAGGGCCTCCCGGCCGTTTTCGGCCAGCTCCACCGCGTGCCCCAGCCTGGTCAGGGCCGTGAACAGGGCCTGGCGAAGATGACGTTCGTTGTCGGCCACCAATATCGCTCTGACGCTCATTATAGTTATTCTCCTGACTTCCGCGCGGCCCGTCGCCTCAGTTCAAGGCGTCGCTCTGGCTTTCCGGCATGAAGGGCAGACGCATGGTCACCCTGGCGCCCAGGGCCAGATCCGCGCCTATGGAGAGATTCCCCTGGTGGGCCTGGACAATGCGCTGGCTCACCGGGAGGCCCAGCCCCAGGGGTTGGGCCTTGGTGGTGCAGAAGGGGCTGAAAACGCTCTTCACCAGTTCGGGCGACAGGCCCGGACCGGTATCGGTGATGCTTATTTCCACCTGGCCGGCCTTTTCGACGTCGAACTCCAGGAAAATGCGGCCGCCCTCAGGCATGGCCTCCACGGCGTTCAACAGGAGGTTGAGAAAGACCTGCACCATGAGGGCCCGGTCCACCTCCACGCTCACCTCCTTCTGGGTCACCAGAACGCCGACGTTGCGCTCCTTGAACAGGCCGTTCATGGCTCCCAGGGCCTCGTCCACGATCTCCACCAGGCGGTGGTTCCCCAGCTCCAGGTTCAAGGGCTTGGCCATGGATTCAAAACTGGTCAGATACTCGTTGACTTCGCGGAGGCTGAAGCGGATACGCTCTATCAGGTCGGCCAGGGCGCTGTCCCCGGCCTCTTCCAGCTCCTGCCCCACGATGGAGGCGTATAGCTCGATGCCGGCCAAGGGGCCGGTGACCTGGCGGCTGACGGCCCGGGCCACGGCCGCCGCCGCGTCCAGGACGGCGGAAGGGGCGGCCGGCAGGGCCGGGGCGGGGCTTTGGCCGGCGGCCAGGATCAGCCCCTCTTCACCCCAGGGCAGGTGGCGCAGCTGAAAAACCAGGGGACGTCCGTCGATCGGTGAGGCCAGGGACACGCCGCGACTTCGACTGCCCAGGGTTTCCAATTGGAAAGCCCCGGCCTTCAAGGGTTTTAGGGATTCAGGCAAGCGAAAGTCACCCTCTTCCGTCAGGCCCAGCCGACGGCCGGCCTCGTCGTTGGCCAGGAGAATCCGCCCTTCCTGGTCAAAGACAATCAGGCAATAGGGGAGCTGGTCAAACAACAGGGGCCAGAGTTTGCCGGGCACTTCCGGGCGGGACCAGAGTTCCGGCCGGGATTCGCCGTTTTCCAAAAGGCTGAGATTCATGGTGAGCCACCTCCTTATCAGTTCTCGCCTGGGATAGAAGCAACTTTGGGGCCAACTTCCGGCCCGCTTGTCCCGTAAAGGCCGGAGAGGCCGGGGCGGTATTTTGACGGGCGGGCCGGCGCCGCCGGCCCTTGGTTATTGCCGGCGATCATGCTATGATGGACCCGAAACTGAAATTTCAGGACCCAAGCGGCCCCATGACCGATATCCTGACCAGCCTGGCCCCCTTGGCCGACCGGATAAACCAGACCCTGGCGGACCTCATCGCCCGGGACTCGGCCGTGGTGGCCCGCATCGGCGGCTACAGTTTCCAGGGCGGCGGGAAAAGGCTCCGGCCCCTGGTCTTCTGCCTGGTCGCGGCCGCCCTGGGCCTGGAAACGACCCCGGCCGTCATGACCACCGGCGCCGCCTTCGAATTCCTGCACCAGGCCTCCCTGCTCCACGACGACATAATTGATTTGGCGGAGGTCCGCCGAGGCCGGGCCGCCGCCCACCTGGCCTTCGGCGTCCCGGAAACGGTTTTGGCCGGCGACTATCTCCTGGCCAAGGCCAGCCGGCTGGTGGCGGAACTCGACAACCCGGCCTGCCTCAGAATCCTGGCCCGCCTGGCGGGGACCATGGCCCTGGGCGAACTGGCCCAGCTCGGCGCCCGCCGCCAGGTGGATATCGGCGCGGCCGAATACTTCCGCATCATCTACCGCAAAACCGCGGTCCTCCTGGAAGGGGCCGCCAAGTGCGCGGCCCTTTTGGCCGGGGCCGGGGCCGCGGCCATAGCCGCGGCCGGGCGCTACGGCCGGAAGCTGGGCCTGGCCTTTCAGATCGCGGACGACCTCCTGGACTACCAGGGCGACGAGGCCAGCCTGGGCAAGCCGGTGGGCCACGACCTGGAGGAGGGCAAAATAACCCTGCCCTTCATCCTGGCCCGGGAGGCCCTGCCGCCGGCCCGCCGCGAACGCCTGCGCCGGCTGGCCGGCCCGGCCGCCGGCCCCCTCGGCCCGGAGGCCCGCTTGGAAATACACGCCCTGGTGGCCGAAGGCCAAGGGCTGGCCTCGGCCCGCCGAAAGGCCGAAGATCTGGCGGCCCGGGCGGCCCAGGCCCTGGCCCTCTGGCCGCCCTCGCCGGCCCGGGAACAGTTGGCCGGGCTCGCCGGCTATGTGACGGCCCGCTCCTGCTGATTAATGGTCTTTCGGCCGTCCGGCGGCGTTGCTCACGTTTTTTTAAGGCTCGAAATATTTATAATATTCCCGCGCCTTAAAAAACGCTCGCGCCTTGCCGGACGGCCGAAATCCTCATTAATCAGGGCGGACCCAGGCGCAATAAGAAAGAATAATGCGGGAAGCGGGAAATATATAGAATATGATAAATCCAGTTCTCGAATCCGGAGAGGCCGGGGCTCCGGCCGGGCCTGGCCAGGCCCTGGCTCTCGCGGCCGGCCGCCGCCTGGCCCTGGTGGTCACCGGCGGGGTGGCCGCCTACAAGGCCGCGGAATTGGCCCGCCTCCTGACCAGGGCCGGAGCCCTGGTCAGGACCGTGCTGACGAAAAACGCGGCCCGCTTCATAACCCCCCTGACCTTCGAGGCCCTCACCGGCCAGCCGGCCTATCTCTCCCAGTGGACCAGGCGCGGGCTGGAGATAGAACACGTGGCCCTGGCCGACTGGGCCGAGGCGGCGGTGGCGGCCCCGGCCACGGCCAACTTCCTGGCCAAGATGGCCCACGGCCTGGCCGACGACCTGGCCTCCACCTTTATTCTGACCGCCTCGGGCCGCCCTGTCCTGGCCGCCCCGGCCATGAACAGCCGCATGCTGGCCGCCCCGGCCACCAAGGCCAACCTGGAAACCCTGGCCGGGCGCGGGGTGGAAATAATCAGCCCCGCCTCCGGCCCGCTGGCCTGCGGCGAAACCGGCCCCGGCCGCCTGGCCGACCCGGAAATCATAGCCCTGTCCGCAATCCGGGCTTTGACCCCCAAGGATTTCCTGGGCCGGCGCCTGGCCGTCACCGCCGGCTCCACCTGGGAATCCTGGGACGAACTGCGCTACCTGACCAACCGGTCATCGGGCCTCATGGGCCGCGAACTGGCCCTGGCCGCCTGGCTCCGCGGCGGCCAGGTGACCCTGGTCGGCGGCCCGGCCGCCCTCCGGCCCCCGGAACTCCCCGGCCTGGCCTCCCTGACCGCGGAAAGCACCCGGGACCTTTTATCCGCCCTGGAGACCTTGGCTTACGATGTCCTGATCATGGCCGCCGCCCCGGCCGATTTTCGGCCGGCGGCCCCCATAGCCGGCAAAATCAAGAAGGAGCGCGGCCCGACCGAGATGCCCCTGGCCCTCAACCCGGACATCCTGAAGAGCCTGCCCCGCCGGCCCGGGGGCCTGCGGGTGGGCTTTGCCGCCGAGGACCGGGACATTTTGGAGCGGGCCCAAAAAAAACTGGCGAAAAAGGATTTGGATTTGGTGGCGGCCAACGAGGCCGGCGGCCCCGAGAACGCCTTCGCCGCGGCCGAAAGCCGGGTGCGCCTGATTTTCCGGGACGGCCGGATTATGGATTTGGGCCGGCGGCCGAAATTCGCCGCGGCCTGGGCCATACTGGACGCCGTGGCCGCCTTGCGGGCGGCCTAGCGCGGATTACGAAAGAGCCTTCACTTACATGGAACCCCAACTTTACGCCGATTCCCGCCGGGTCTCCCGCTTCCTGGCCGCCCAGGCCGACCCCCACGCGGTGCTGGCCGCGGAACTCGGCCCGGCCTACGCCGAATACCGGCATCTCTGGGACCAGGCCCGCACCTTCCAGGCCCTGCCCCCCTTCCCCCTCCACGTGGACTACGAAATGAAGTTCGCCTGCCCCCTCGCCTGCCCCATGTGCCTCATGAGCCTGGACGAGGCCGGGCGGCGCGCCCACGGCGACCCGGGCCTGGAACTTTCCGCCCGGACCGTCATGGACCTGGCGGCCGAGGGCGCGGCCCAAGGCCAGAAATCCTTAGGCTTCGGGGGCCTGTGGGAGCCTCTCCTGGCCCCGGAACTGCCGGAAATAACGGCCTTCGCCCGGGGCCTCGGGCTGGTGGACGTCATGTTCAACACCAGCGGCCTGGGGCTCACGGAAAAAATTTCCCGGGCCCTCGTCAAGTCGGGCCTGACCCGCCTCATGGTCAGCCTGGACGCCGATTCCCGGGCCACTTACGACCTCATGCGGCCGGGCTCCGATTTCCACACCGTCGTGGCCAATATCGAGAATTTTCTGGATATTCGGAAAAAAATGGGCCGGCGCCTGCCTCTTTTGCGCTTAAGTTTCTGCCGCACGGCCTTGAACGAGGCTGAACTGGAACCCTTTCTGGCCCGCTGGTCCGGCCGGGCGGATTTCATCTCCGTCCAGGCCTACGGCCGCTATCCCACCCCCCGGGCCCCGGCCTGGCCCCGCGCCGCCTGGGGCGGGGACGGCCCGGCGGGGGTCTGCGCCCAGCCCTTCAAGCGGCTCCTGGTGAGGCACAACGGCCAGGTCGGCCCCTGCTGCGACGCCTCCGGGCTCGGCCTGAGCCTGGGCCGGCTGGCCGAGGGGGGCCTGACCGAAATTTGGCGGGGGGAGAAACTGGCCGGGCTCCGCCGGTCCCTCCTGGCCGAGGACTTCAGCGGGCCGGCCGCGGCCTGCGGCCCCTGCCAGGCCAAGTTCGGCCCCCGGCCGGCGGCCGGGCCGAGCAAGCCATGCTGAAAAAATCGCCCGCCCAAGACCACTTCCCCCTGGCCGCCCTGGTGGGGCAGGAGGACATGGCCGCGGCCCTGATGCTCCTGGCCGTGGACCCTTCCCTGGGGGGGCTGCTCCTGGTGGGGGAAAAGGGCACGGCCAAATCCACGGCGGCCCGCGCCCTGGCTGAACTTCTGCCGCCGGCCGGCCAGCCGCCGAGGCCCGCGCCCTTCCGCACCGTGCCCCTCTGCGTGACGGAAGACCGGCTCTTGGGGGGCCTGGACTGGGAGAGCGCCTTGAAGTCCGGCCGCCCGGTCCTCCAGCCCGGCCTTTTGCACGAGGCCGACGGCGGCCTTCTGTATATCGACGAAGTGAATCTCCTGGAGCCGGGGCTGGCCCACCTGATCCTGGACGCCGTCTCCGCCGGCCGGGTGCTGGTGGAAAGGGACGGCCTTTCCGCGGAATTGCCGGCCCGGGTGGCCCTTCTGGCCACCATGAACCCGGAAGAGGGCCCCTTGGGGCCGCAACTGGCCGACCGCTTCGCCCTGACCGTCCACCTGACCGGGGAGGCCGAGCCGGCCCGGCGGGCCCTGGTGGTGCGCCGCCGCCTGGAATTTGAAGCCGACCCCAGAGGCTTCCGGGCGCGCCAGGCGGATAGGACGGCCGACCTGGCCCGGAGGATAGCGGCCGGGCGGCGGCGCCTGGCGGAGACGGAAATCACCGCCCCGGCCCAGGCCCTGGCCGCCGACCTGGCCCGGGAGCACCACCTGGCCGGGCATCGCGGCGATTTGGCCTTGGGCAAGGCGGCCCGGGCCCGGGCCGCCTTCCTGGGCCTCCCCTCGGCCGGGCCGCCGGAAGTGAAGGCCGTGGCCCCCCTGGCCCTGGCCGGGCGGATGCGGCCGGCCCCGGCCCGCCGGGCCAAAATCCAGGTGACCCTGGTGGAAAGGGCCGACAAACAGGAACTCTTCGAGCCTATCTATCTGGCCGACCTTCCGGAAACGCCGCCGGAAGCCAAGGGCCAGGCCGCGGGGGCCGCCGATGAGGAAATGGTCACCCAGGTCTTCAAGGTCGGGTCTTATTTCCGGGCCGTCACCCCCCAGAGCCGGCGTGAGGTGGGGAGCCGGGACCGCGGCGGCCGCCGGTCCGCCCGGGAAACCGGGGTCGCCCGGGGCCGTTCGTCCCGCACCTCGGCCCGCCGCCTGGGCCGGCCCCTCTCCCTGGCGGCGACCCTCCGGGCCGCCGCCCCCTGGCAGGCGGCCCGCCGGGCCAGGGCCGAGGGCGAACCCCGGCTCCTGAACCTCACCCCGGCGGATTTCCGGGAAAAGGTCTATCGCCAGAAGACCGGCCGCCTGGTGATCTTCGTGGTGGATTCCTCCGGCTCCATCGGCACGCTCTACCGCATGGAAGAAGCCAAGGCCGCCGTCCTGGCCCTTCTGGCCGAGGCCTACCAGAAACGGGACCGGGTGGCCCTCATCGCCTTTTACGGCCAGAAGGCCGAAATGCTCCTGCCCCCCACCAACAGCCCCGACCTGGCCGCCCGCCTCTTGGCCGAATTGCCCAGCGGCGGCAAGACCCCCATGGCCGCCGCCCTGGCCCTCACCGGCCGCCTCCTGCGGGTGGAACAGGCCAAGGACCCGGTCCTGACCCCCCACGTCGTGCTCATGACCGACGGACGGCCCAACATCCCCCTGACCCCCGGGGCCAACCCCTGGAGCGAAGTGCTGACCCTGGCCGGGCTGATGGCCGCCGATCCCCGGCTAAGATTCATAGTCATAGATACCGACCGGGGGGCCTACAACGACTACAAGCTGACCCGGGACCTGGCCGAGCGCCTTAAGGCCCCCCGCCTGAGCCTGGAGGACCTGAAGGCCGGCCGGCTGGAGGCCTGGCTGAAGGAAGGGCCGGGAGACCGGCGTTGACAAGGATTGGATTTAAGGGCATAATCGAAGGCACCAGACGTTGGCCGGCCGGGCCAGAAACGGAGGTTCAGTGTTCCGCTTCCTGGTCGCCATAGGTTTGCTTTTAGCCCTCCAGGGGGCTATGGGCGGAACGCCGGCCTCGGCCCGGGTGGAGGTCTTTGAAGACACCTACTCGCTGGACCTGCCCAAGGACTGGGACGCCGTCCAGGTCGAGCCGGGCTTCCTGATGCTCGTGAGCCCGGACCAGACGGCGGTCTTCCTTATCACCGTGGGCCAGTCCATGCCCAAGCACCGGGAAAAAACCGCGCCCTTTGTGAAAAAATACGCCCATCTGCGCCAGGGGGGCCCGACCGACCGGATGTCCACCCTCATGAGGATCAAGCCCAAAAGGGTGGCCGTGACCATCATCGGCGACCACCCCGACCGGGTCAAGCTTTACTGGTCCATAAAGGCCCTGCCCGGGAACAAGATGATGGAGGAATGGGGCGGCGGCTGAGGATGGAGAAATGTTGATTGATCTCAAGCCCCCCGCCAAGAGCCTGGCCGACCGCCTGTCCGCCTTAAGGGGGTATCTTTGACCTGACGGCCTTGAACCGCCGCCTGGGCGAGCTGGACGAGGCCATGGGCCGGGCCGGCTTCTGGGACGACCAGAAAAACGCCCAGGCCGTGGGGCAGGAACGCACCCAGCTGCAGGCCCGGCTCCAGACCTGGACGGCCCTGGAAAACCAGGGCGAGGAAATCTCCCTGCTCCTGGACATGGCCCTGGAGGAGAACGACGACTCCCAGGAGGCCGACCTTAGGGCCAGGATAGAGGAACTGACCCGCGCCCTGGATGTCTATGAGGTCCAGCGCACCTTGAGCGGACCCCACGACGGGGCCGGGGCCATAGTCGATATCAACGCCGGGGCCGGGGGCACCGAGGCCCAGGACTGGGCCCAGATACTTTTGCGCATGTACCTGCGCTACGCCGACCGCCAAGGCCTGGCCGCCCGCCTGGTGGACCAGCTGGACGGCGACGAGGCCGGCTTGAAGAGCGTCACCTTCACCCTGACCGGCGCCTACGCCTTCGGCCTGATGCGCTCCGAGGTGGGCATCCACCGGCTGGTGCGCATTTCGCCCTTCGACGCCCAGAGCCGCCGCCACACCTCTTTCGCCAGCGTCTTCGTCACCCCGGACGTGGCCGACGACATCGTCATAGAAATCAACGACAAGGATTTGCGGGTGGATACCTACCGGGCCAGCGGGGCCGGGGGGCAGCACGTCAACAAGACCAGCTCCGCCGTCCGCCTGACCCATTTGCCCACCGGCCTGGTGGTCCAGTGCCAGGACGACCGCAGCCAGCACCGCAACCGGGAAACGGCCATGAAGGTTCTCCGGGCCCGGCTCTACCAGTTCGAACAGGACAAGAGGACGGCCGAACTGACCAAGATAAACGACAGCAAGAAGGAAATCGCCTGGGGCAGCCAGATCCGCTCCTATGTCCTGCAGCCCTACCGCCTGGTCAAGGACAACCGCACCGGCTTTGAAAGCGGCAACGTGGACGCGGTGCTGGACGGCGACCTCACCGGCTTCGTGAAGGCCTTTCTGCTGAAAAGCGCCGAGGAGGCCGGCGCATGAAAGCCTGGCTGGCCATCCTGGCCGACCACCTGGGTAAGGGCCCGGTGCTGGCCCTGGCCGCCGTGCGGCAATTGGCCCGGGCGGCGGTCTTCAGCCCGGAAGGCCGGTTCCTGGCCGGAACCCTGGGCTCGCCGGCCCTGATGGCCCAGGCCGCCGAAGAGGCCGCCCGGCTCAAGCCCGGGGACTGCCTGCTCCTGGCCCCCCTGGGCCTGTCCCTGGAGCGCCTCCGCCCCGACGACGAGGGGACCAAACGCTTCTGGCTCAGCGCCCGCGACCACCAGGCCGGGGCCTGGTCGTCCTGGCTCCTGACCATGCCCACCCTTACGCCGGGCGGGCTCAAGCTGCCCCGCCACCTCTTGAGCGCCTTCGGCCCCTGGACCACCCCCCGCCTGCCGGAACCCCTCCAGGACCAGTGGTCCCTTTTGCCCCTGAAGGCCGGCCTGGGCCGCCTCTTCGTCCTGGGCGACGACGCCCTGGCCCTGGAAGTGGCCTGGCTGGCGGCCAGGACCGGCCTGGCCGTCACCTGGCTGACCACCATGGACCAAAAGGGCCCGGAACTGGACGAGGCCCTGCTCCTGGCCGAATTCGGCCTGGAACGCCTTTCGGCCTGGCCGGAGCTTACGGCCGGGCGGCTGCGCGGCCTGGGGCTCAGGGACGGCGTCCGCCTGGTGGTCACCACCGCTGAACATCCCGCCTTCATGCCGGAACTCGCGGCTGTCCAGCCGGCCTACCTGGCCCTGGCCGGCGAGGCCGAGGCCGGCCAGGGCCAATCCGGCCTCTTCGCCCGCCCCCTGACCACGGCCCAGAAGGCCCTGGGGCTGGTGGCCGAGATGCTGAAATGAGGCCGGCGGCGCCGGCGGCCGTTTTTGCCAAGCGGCGGGAGAGTCTTTATAAGTCCAGGAGGTTGGCATGGAAGCCTATCAAGGTTACACCGAAAACGGCAAAGTCATCCCGTTGACCGACCAGGCCATTCCAGACGGCCGCCGGGCCATTGTCACGGTTCTTGAGGAACCCGCGGAGTCCAGGCTGGCGCGCCAGAAAAAAGCCCTCCTGGCCCTGGAACGAGGCCTGGCTGACTGCACTGAGCCATTGCCGCCGGAATTTGACGAAATTATCGCCCGGCGGGTCAATCTGGCGCGAAAACTTGATATATGAGGATATTTGCCCTGGATACCAATATCCTTTCCTACATCTTGAAAAAAGATGAGCCGGTCATTTCCAGATTACGCGCGGAACAGGAGAAAGGCCGCGAATGCATTATCCCGCCCGTGGCCTATTATGAGATTAAACGCGGACTTTTGTCGGTAGGCGCTACGGTTCGTCTTCGCCTTTTTGAGGATTTGTGCCGCGATTTTTCCATCGGCACAATGGATACCGCGGCTTGGGATAAGGCGGCTCAATTATACGCCGTTATGCGGCAAAGCGGCTCTCCGGCGGAAGAGGCCGATATATTCATAGCCGCCTTCTGTTTGATTGGCGGTTATACGCTGGTGACGAACAATACGAAGCATTTTGAAATGTTTGAAGGCCTTGAGTGCGTGAACTGGAAATAGGCTTCATAAAAAATTAAAAAGTTGACAGGGGCCGGCTTTTTTATTAAGCTTACCTGTTGCGGTGGAACAAGGCTGAAGAATATCGGGACAGTTT